>JAYUZN010000122.1:0-4852 GCA_043751755.1 Bacteroidota bacterium
CCTTCGCATAAGCGAATATGCTTTTTTTCTACGGTCAAAAGGTATTTGCCTGCGATTTTCTCCCATTCAGCCGAATAATCAGGATGAAGGACTAATACAATTTCCGTTCTGCCATTTGCTGCCCAGAACTTGCGCAAAGTGTGAATAATAATGGGTACTCCCTTCAAAGGTAGGAATTGCTTTGGTATGTTGCCGCCCATACGAGTCCCCGTCCCGCCTGCGACTATGATTGCTGTGTGTTGCATAATGTGTTTTTTGGGATAAAATTATAGTTATGACAATTTATTGGGTGCAAAGATACATTTTTTTTTTTTCTTAGAAATAAAAAAGCTGCCCGTAGCTGCCATTTTTTTAATGGCAGTACAGAATACTGCCATTTAAAAAATGGCAGCTACGGTAAAAAAACGTATATTTGCAGCCTTTTCTAATCCATATTCAACATAAAAATACATGTCCGAAAAAATAATAGAGCTTCCAAACGGCTTACGCATCGCTTATAAATATGCTCCTCATACCCGCAGCGTACATTGCGGCTATATTATAAATGTAGGCGGGCGAGATGACTTTGAAGATGCTGCGGGAGTGTCGCATTTTATCGAACATTTGGTATTTAAAGGAACTACGCGCCGCAAGACTTTCCATATTTTGAACTATATAGAATCCGTAGGAGGAGACGTAAATGCCTATACCACAAAGGAAAAGACCTGTGTTTATGCTTCGCTAAGTGCCGAACATGTAGAAAGAGCGATTGATGTTTTGACGGATATCGTCTTCTTTTCTACCTTTCCCGAAAAAGAAATTGTGAAGGAAAAACAGGTAATTTTGGAGGAGATAGACATGTACAGAGACGCACCTGACGAGGCGATTTTTGAGGATTTTGATGCCCTTGTTTTCCCGAATCATACGTTGGGAATCCCCATTCTGGGCACAAAAGACAGCCTTCCTTTGATAGATAAAGCCAAAATTGAGGCATTTAGAGATGCTTTTTATACAAAAGAAAGAATCGTTTTTTCCATTGCGGGCAATATTAGCGAAAAAGAGCTGATGAAATGGGCGAATAAATACATGAAAGACCTGCCTTTGCGCTCAGGAAACCCTGTGAGAATCAAGCCGTTGGAATGGGAAGCAAAAAGCGAAAAAACAGAAATTTCTACGCATCAGGCGCATGAAGTCATAGGTGGAAGGGCGATTGACATGCTGCATGAAGATTATTCTGCCTTTTCTATGCTTATCAATTGGCTGGGTGGACCTGCGATGAATTCCCGTTTAAACCTCAATATTCGAGAAAAATATGGCTGGGCATATAATATAAGCTCCTTTTACGCGCCTTTTGTAGATACAGGTTTGTGGGGCATTTATTATGCTTGTGATGTCGCAAATTTGAAAAAAATCCGCAACAAAGTACAAAAAGAATTGGCAGAAAGTGGGAAAAAACTCATCGGGAATTTGCAATTTTCGCATATCCAAAAACAACTCATAGGGCAGCTTATTTTGGGAAATGAAAACCTTGTAAATCAAATGCTCGGCATGGGAAAAGAGTTGTTAGATTTTGGCAAACTCATTGATTTTGAGGAGTATATAAAGAAAATAGAAAAGGTAAGCTCCGCAGATTTTCAGCGTGTAGCAGTTGAGCATTTTGGAGAGAAGAATACAGGGATGATTAGCTATTTGCCGAAGGAAGAATCCAACCCTTAAACTATGGCATTTATCTTGCAATCCGAAAAAAAAAAACTATCTTTGCCCCTTCAAATCAAGTAAAATCGAATGAGAAAAATAGCAGTTTTCACTTCTGGAGGCGATTCGCCAGGTATGAATGCTTGTATAAGAGCTGTTGTTAGAACCGCTTTATATTATGGCATGGAGACTATAGGCATTATGCGGGGCTACGAAGGAATGATTGACGGGGAATTTGTGCCTTTGCAAGCACATTCTGTAGGAAATATTCTGCAAAGAGGCGGCACTATCCTCAAAACCGCCCGTAGTGAGGCTTTTCGTACCGTAGAAGGGCGTGAAAAAGCCTACGCAAATCTCAAAAAGAAAGGCATACAAGGCATTGTTGCGATTGGCGGAGACGGCACTTTTACGGGTGCGCGCATTTTTATGGCAGAACACCCCGACATTGCAGTGGTCGGAATCCCCGGCACGATAGACAATGATTTGTTTGGAACGGATAATACATTGGGCTATGATACCGCCCTTAACACCGCAGTAGAGGCGATTGACCGCATAAGAGATACGGCAGATTCGCACAATCGTTTGTTTATTGTAGAAGTAATGGGCAGAGATGCTGGCTTTATTGCGCTGAATACAGGCATTGCAGGCGGTGCGGAGGCAATTGTGATGCCCGAAACGGATACGGATATTACGAATTTGATAGCCCGTTTGCAAGATGGCAAAAGGCGCAAAAAAAGCTCAAGTATTGTCATTGTTTGCGAAGGAGACGAGGCGGGCGGGGCTTTCAAAATAGCCGAACAAATCAAAGGAAAGGTGGATTTTGATACAAGGGTAGTGATTTTGGGGCATATACAGCGTGGAGGCGCGCCTTCGTGCAGAGACCGAGTACTTGCCGCACGTATGGGAATGGGCGCAGTAGAGACCTTGCGGACAGGCACAAAGGGCGTGATGATAGGGGTCAAAAACGGCGAAATCGCTTTGACACAAATGGAAAAAGCGGTCAAACATCATCAAAATATTAATCCTGAATTGCTCCGAATGATAGATATTTTGAGCAGATAGGCTTTCGGTAGAGTGGCTCACTTTTCAAAAGTGAGCCACTCTATAAAGACTATATTAACGGCATTTCCGTAAGTTTTTCTACGCCTACCACAAGCGCATCATACTCCTCCTCGCTCAAGGTAGATTTCAAGCGGGTTGTGATGTCCTTGAGTTGGTCGATGTATTTGTTAAAAATTTCTTCGCCCTTTTTGCTCACTTCAAGGTAAACAACGCGGCGGTCTTCCTTAGAAGCAACCCGTTTGAGGAGTTTGTGGTTTTCGGCTTTGTCTATAATAGTAGTAAGCGTACTCAACTTTATGTAAAAATTATCGGCAACATCTTTCATTTTTTGATGTCCGTTTTTTAACACAAACTGAATGAGTTCCATTTCCAAGTACGAAACATCAAATTTTGCCTCAACTTCATGCTGATGCCTTCTGAACAAGTCTTGAAGCAACATTACATTCTTGGCGGTTCTCTCAATACTGCTGGTTTCCATAATAATATGTAGTTAAAATTGTGTTTTAGAATATATACAGGAGATTGAATATATAAAATAGCGCATTTTCTTTTTACATTATCCTTTAATTTTGATAATACTAACGAGAGAAATCTATTTTTAGTTTTCAAAAATACGAGATTATTAGCTTTCTTATTATATTAAATTCAAAAACTACATTATTATGTAAATCGTGGTATTTTTAATAAATGCCAAAATGACTACTCATAACTTATTGATTATCAGTATTTTATACACAACAAAAAGGTTTTTATTTTAATTTATTCTAATATTCAAACATATTATACTTAAAATATCGGAAAACGTGAGAATATTTATAGGCTACATAGTTTCCCACATATTTCGTACCTCCCATTTTCCAAATGGCAGCAAAATCTCAAAAATATGTTCAACACCTTTGGCAATCTTTTTCGCATTACCTCATTTGGCGAGTCGCATGGCGCAGGCATAGGCGTAGTCATAGACGGCTGCCCTTCGGGAATAAAATTAGACTTGCAAGCTCTTCAAAATGAGCTAAATAGGAGAAAGCCCGGTCAAAACCGTATTTCTTCGCAAAGAAAAGAAAGCGATATTTTTCAAGTTCTTTCTGGGCTTTTTCAGGAGGAAACCACAGGCGCGCCCCTTACTTTTTTTGTCCCAAATGAAGATGCTCGTTCCAAAGATTATGCAGAAGTAGCCGAAAAATTCCGCCCCTCTCACGCAGATTTCACCTATTATACCAAATATGGCTTGCACGACTATCGTGGAGGAGGCAGGTCTTCGGCAAGGGAAACGATAACAAGAGTGATAGGCGGGGCTGTAGCAAAGCAGGTTTTGCAAAAATATACAGATATACAATTTGGGGCATACCTGTCTGCGATTGAAGACATTGAATACACAGAAATGCCACAAAGCCTCACTTTTCCCACCGAATTTTGCCAAATGCTCAACTGTCCTTCTCCCGAAATTGCGGAAAAAATGTTTCATAGAATAGATGAAGTGCGAAAAGCAGGGGATTCTGTGGGCGGAGTTATCACTTGTATTATACAAAATGTGCCTGTAGGCTTGGGAGAACCCGTTTTTGGCAAATTACATGCAGCTTTGGGAGCCGCCATGCTTTCGATAAATGCCGTAAAAGGCTTCGATTATGGAAGTGGTTTTGCAGGGACAAAAATGAGAGGTTCTGCCCATAATGACCTCTTTTTTACCAATGGAAAAAAGGAAATTCATACAAAAACCAATTTTTCGGGGGGCATACAAGGGGGCATTTCTAATGGAGAAGACATTTATTTTCGGGTAGCCTTCAAACCTACAGCAACCATTATGCGAGAACAGCAAACCGTTGATAAAGAAGGAAATATGACAACTTTATTGCCAAAAGGCAGGCATGACCCTTGTGTAGTGCCGCGTGCTGTGCCGATTGTGGAGGCAATGGCGGCATTGGTGCTGGTGGATTTTTGCTTGATTTCGCGCAGATTTTCGCAGATTTAACCGCAGATTTTCGCAGATTTTTTTCATCTGCGAAAATCTGCGTCTCCGTCTGCGAAAATCTGCGTGAAACTACGTATCTTTGTCCAAAAATACTATCATGGCAGAAAACTACCCTGTTGGGATTCAATCCTTTGAAAAGTTGATTGA
>JAYUZN010000123.1:0-1737 GCA_043751755.1 Bacteroidota bacterium
CTTCTTCCAATAAATTGTTAGAAAAAGTTTCTCCCATTCAAAGCGAAGATGAAAATAAAATAACAAATAACATTAAATTTATTCAACAAAAAATAGCAGATTTAACAACCGAAAATACTCGATTACAAAAGATTGCCGAAATGTTAGCGGCTCAAAACAAGACCTATCAACAAGAACTTGAAGCATGTTTAAAACGAAAATAATTTTTTTCCTGCTTTTTATTGCTAACCTAAGCATTTTGTATGCGCAAGACACCTTGTCGCATAGCACAAAAGAATGGGAAAATGCAAACAGCATCTTAACAAAACTTTGCAGGGCGGCAGGCGACACTTTCGCGCCGCCTCGTCTTTGCATAAAAAATGACAGTAACCTGATTGCAAAACATGAAAATGCTACCCCTCGCCGCAATTATCACCAAATTGTGATAGGATTGAAGGCATATCGCCTCTGCGAAACCTACGGAAATGAGCAAAGTAAAGGGGCTTTAGCCTTCTTGTTAGGACATGAACTTTCGCATTATTATAACAAAAAAAATGCGCAATTTGCTTGCATATTTCATGAGCTAACAGAAACCTCTCAACAAGATACCCTTGCCGAAATGACTGCCGATATACAAGGGCATTATTACGCACGTTTGGCAGGTTATGCCTCTTGTAACATTGGAGAAAGGCTGATTTCAGGCTTATACAATTCTTTTCGTTTGGGCAATAATCCCAAATACCCAATACTTGCCACTCGTCAAAACAAGGTCATTACTGCCTGTCAAAGTGCTGATACCTTGATAGATATATATGAATGTGCCATTTTTGCCAGCCTTTTGGGAGAATATAACATGGCAAGTGATTTGTATGCACACCTCTTGACTACTTTTCAAAGTAGAGAGGTGTATTGTGCATCCGCCGTTCAAAAGTTGCTGTATATCCGCGAAAAATTGATAGAAAAAACGGAATGGAAATACGAATTCCCCTTGTCATTTGATTTCCAAAATCGTTTTAGGCAGTTTGAAAACCAGGAAGAAGATGTGTTATTAAAGTTAAAAGAGGCAGAAAATTTGCTTATAGAAGCCCTCAAAAGAGAGGATAATTATTTGCTTGCACAATATTATTTGCTTTATACGCAACATCTTAAAATTATCGTTGAACAGCCGCAAGATGCAACTACACAGCAAGCCCTTTTGTTAGAAAAGCTACACAATGTCCCACTATCTTCTTCAACTTATTTGCAAGAGATGCATCTTTTGTTAGAAGGGATTTTGTTTCATTTTGTAGGAGAAAAAGCAAAAGGAATCGCAGTTTGGGGAAAAATAACACATGATATTCCTACCTTTTATGTAGCAGCTCAAAATAATATTCAGCCCGAAGAAAATGAAATTCCGCCCTGCAAAGGCTATTTTTCAGATAAATTGAAGCAAGATATTTGCACAGAAATGGGAGACGAGGAAATAGGTAGTTTATTAAATTTGCCGAATATTCAAGTAAAAATAGCCGATAACTCTCTGTTTCTGATTTCCCAAAATGGGCATTTTTTGCAACTCTCCCGCAAAAATATTTCGCAACAAAAACTGCCTTTTAGCAGCTATTCAGAAATGCTGCAACTATATGGACTGCCTTGTAAGACTTTGTCTATGATAGACAACAAAATGCTTTTTTTCTACTATGATAGCAAAGTTATATTTGTTTTTGAGGGAGAAAAAGCAGAAAATTCGGTGTGTTATGAAATATGGTAATTTTTTGTTTG
>JAYUZN010000124.1:0-3838 GCA_043751755.1 Bacteroidota bacterium
GGGGCGCGGAGCGTGGATTCTGTGGGCGGCGCGCTGCTCTGCCTTGTGCGGCTGGGGATACGTTTAGCTTGACGGGCTATATTTATCTCATACAACGACTAGCGTTGCCGATTTGCCGCCGAGCTTGGGCTTTGTGCTTCGGCTGGGCGGCATTTTCGGCAATGCTTATGTTGTGTCCCGTTTTTTCATTAATTCCATACTTTATCCAGAAAAATATAATTCTATGTTTTTCAACAATTTCTTCATTTTTAAAAAGACTAATAATGAAAAACTTCCGAAGTATTCTGTTTACTAAAATTATCGCCCTTTTTTACTATAAAAGATTGAAAGGTTAGTACAATTTTTTACTTTTTCTGTCAAATAATATCGTGTTTCCTGATTTCTATGTTGATAGAAAATAATAAGAATTACTATTTTATCCTTATACAACACACTTTTTGGGGGTTTCCCTAAAACTATGTTATATCTTTCAGAGATAACTCTCTCTACCCATTTACTAGCAATCCCACTATCTTTAAAAAACAGGCTTATTATAACGGTTTTCTTATTATTAACTTTGTAATCATAAAACACAAAAGATTCAATATTATTGAAAAGAGTTTCTGGGTTGCCTCTTGCTTCTATATCCATAGTAGGACTAAATACAAAATTCATAATAGAATTCAATTCAATAACAGTATCAGTCCTGTTTGATTTAAATGTTTTATGCAATTCCATATCAAAAAAGCACTGCTTTATTACACTATCAAGTACATTTATATTATTTATTTTTTCAGGTATACCTGCAACTACTGTTTTTTGAATGTTAGTGGATAATGGCTGACAATTTAATAGGCAGCACAAAATATAGGTATAAAATATATATTTCATAAATATCAACTTGAGAAAATATTAAAACCTTGAACATACCTCCATGTTGCAAGTCGTTCTATTGCTCTATCCCTTGCTGTATTGCTATAAGCACTTGTTCGAGTGTAGCTATTACTCTTATTTGCTTTTAACATCTTCATCGCATTACCTTCTCCTTGTTGAAAAAACACATATGCCCAAAAAGTTGTTTGGTCTTCAGTAGGAGTTGGATATCCATATTTTTTACTATATCTTTTGAATAAATCACGTCTATGCAGAAAAGTAGCACCTAACCCAATTATTCCCTTCTCTAAATTCATAAATGTTGCTGCTGGTACTTGGTCTCCTAGCTCATTAACTTCTATATCAAGAAAATACTCGCAATCTAACTGAAAATAAGCCCCTTCTGGTAGATAAGGTTTTAAAACGGTATCCCTTTCAGCACAAAAATAGTCAGTACCTAGATAACGAAAACCTTCTATTTCATCGCTCAAATTAACATCTATTTGTTTTTGATTTACATCATCATATATGTAGTGCCTGTCTATCCAATCGTTTAGCCCTTCCCCTATAGCATAGGTGTACAAATAGGAGGGTGGCAAATTTATATACTTTTGCGCCACAGTCTCAAAAGTGGACACAATCTTTACCTCGCTAAAATCATTTGCATATCCCTGCCAACTATAAACAGAAGGGGAGTCATATTTGCGCTTCAATTCCTCTTTTGTTGGCGGATTAGAGAGAGATTCCTTGGAATCGTCTAAGGCAATACTTCTATCATCGCCTAGCACTTTTTGCGCTTCTGCGCCATTTATATCCCAAGGGTTTACAAATTCGTCTGCTGCCCACGGATTTTTGAATTTAAAAGCCATAATCAATTTTGTTATCAAAGTGAAAAACAAGGCATACAGCCGCAAGATAGCGACTATATGCCGAAAAAACAAATTTATTGTGTTACATTTCCTGTATGATTCCCCCCACAATTCCCACAACAGCAGCCATTTTGGGGCGTATTGCAGCAAGTGCCAAATATCTTTTTGTACAATTCTGCCTTTTGGGTAGGGTCAGAAATCAGATTTAACAAATCCATTGCTTGTTGTACACGCATGTTTTCCAACCGTAATTGTTCATTTTGCAGTTTTACGCTATCTACGGCTGCTTGCTGTAGCTGCATATTATAACAATCTAATGCCTCACCTTGTCCCAAAAGTGCCTCACATATCACCGAATCCGTAGGCATAATTCGTTTGGTTACATTCAGAATAATACCAGGAACTTTGATACCTTCTACCGTTTGGGATAAATTCCGTTTTTTACTTATCCATTCTTGATGGGAGGTAGGAGGATTCTCCATACAATCGCTGCAACAAGAGTTCATACCCAAATCTCTACATTCAATAAAGGCTTGGGATTGGTATTGATAGTCAATGACATTGCACAATTCTAACATAATTTTGTCATGAATTTCTTTCGCTTGTGCCTCTGTCTTGCATACTTTTATCAACAAACGCATCAAATCTTGAAATTCTGCTGTATCCAATGTTTCGGGATAACCATTCGTAAACATAAAACTTACATTGTCCAAATAGGTTATCGACAAATAAGCCTGATGCAATTGGCGAAACACAAAGTTAAGGGTTCTGCTCGAATTTATGTTCTCAATAATACGGGTTGTTGTTTGTTCTTGTTCCGTCAAAACCGTTTCTGTTGTGGAAGTATTTACCTCTACTTTGCGGCTTGCCGCAGATTCGCTGCTATGTTTGTCTATCGCTTGTGTAAGTGTATTGACCGTATTCGACCGCACTTGGTTATACGTAGATTTTTGGTTAGCACTAGTATTAGCCCCAACTTCCACATCTACGGCTTTTACGGGAATCGTTGCCCCTACTTTTACCCCAAATGATTGCCCAAATTCACTCCCTTGTGTCGTAGTTTTCACTTTGGTAACATCATTTTTGAGCAAATTTTCCAAACTCTGTGCGCTACTTTCGGAAAACGAATCCAATACATTTTCTGCCCGACTTCTTACCATTTCTATTTTTTGGTAGGTGCGAATGTACGCAGTTGTCCGTTCTTTGGGATACAAACTATGCGTATGTACCGTTTTTCCTGCGCCATAATTCCCTGCATATGTACAAACTTTGTATTTCTCCACAATATAAAAGGTAGGAGTAGGAATTTCGGGTTCTTGAATCCACTCAATATGAAGGATTCCATACAAATCGCCCGTTATAATGGGGACAAGACCATTATTGATATTCGTTACAATACTCAACACATCGTCCCCATTGAGGGTCAAAGTATTTGTACCCCCTCCTTTTGTACTTCCGCCTGAACCCCCTCCTGTCGCCCCTCCTTTTGTACTTCCACCTGAGCCTCCAGTATTTAAGGCACCCCCTTTGGTAGAGCCGCCGCCTGTAGGTACTACTCCCCCAACAGAAGGTTCGCCTGTTGGCGTTTCTTCAAAATCCCAATGCACATTGTTACCTGTGAGTAAGTGCGAATTGATAAAAATGCCGTATTGACCAGGCACGCCTGATAATACTGTTTTTACCTCAGACAGAATTTGCTCCCATGTCAAGTCATTTAGGGTGTCCCAAATATTCGGACTGGGTTTTAAAAACCATTCTGCCTTGATGTATTCCTTGGGAATTGCAATGGGAATATGCGCTCTTGCGTCTAAGCAAGAACGAACCTCCATGTTATAGTCCAATACGGGTGCATGGGACCCGTCTCCCAAACTTACTAAAGGTCGGGAGGGCAAGCAACTTGAGGGAGACCAAACATTGTCTCGTGGAGTTGTGTCTTCTGCCATAATTTTGTGTTGTTAAAGTGTGAATGTTTATTGTTAATAATTTTTTAAACGTTTAGTGTATTTTTTAATGGGACACAACGAAAATATTGCCCGCCGTAGCCACTTTTGGGCAGATTAGCAGCGTAGGGAAAAGTGGCTATGGTCGGCAATATAAATGTTAGCGGATTTTTTTAT
>JAYUZN010000125.1:0-5948 GCA_043751755.1 Bacteroidota bacterium
AAAAACTCATTCCAACTCCTTCATAGCGATTTTACTCCCATCATCATTCCACGAAACGCGCACCCTTTTGCGGGTAGCATTGTCCCACGAACTCAGGCGCAGCAGCATGGTTTTGCCTTCCCTTACCCATTCCACACTTGCTACATAGTAGCCCCGAAAGCTCTGTTCGCCAATTTGACAATATTTTTCGCCCGAATTGCCTTGATAAATGGCAAGCAAAGTTTTGGCTTCATTGCCTTTTATCCGCATCAAAGAAATTACCTCTTCGTAGCAATTTCCGCATTTGCCCCAGCCATAAGGATTAAGCGCGGTACGTTGTTTGAGAATGAGACCTGCCGAGCCGTCCGGGAAAGAAAACGTGTAATTATTGAGGGCTTCCTTGCGACTTTTGCCCATTTTTACCAATTCAGACTCAAAAACCTGCCCATTGACAATATAATATTCCGTAGTTATCGGACGAGAATTTACCCCCGTTTTTTCTACAATCACCCTTTTGACCGTATTTTTTGAGAGGTCTTCGTAGGCAGTATATTTCACAGGTTGAACCGAAAATTTGATTTCTGTAATCGATTTGCTAAGATTTTCTTTGCTAAAAACAGCCATATCGGTCTCTATCGAAGTCGAAACCCAAGCACTATCCGTCAAGGTATAGAGCGGGTGAAAATCCAATTTATTGAAAACAGCATCAGGAATTTGCGTATTATTGGTTTTCAAGGGTTTTTTGAAACGAACTGTATTAAACGCCGCAGGGCTTGCTTTTTGATGCTCTGCCGAAGTAGATAAAACAGTAGTAGCCTTTTTTCCCTGCCCATCTTTGTCCACCACATCTATCATAAAACGCAACTCCTCTAACTTGGGCAGTTGCACAAACCCCAGCGATTGTGGCGTAAATTCCACCGTAATTTTGTAGCCTTGTTCCGTTTTATCACAAACATAATGCGCACCTTCTGCAAAATTGCCCATTTTTACGCCCAAAACCTGCTCTAACATTCGATAATTGTCCTTATTATAATGGACAACTTTTCTTTGGTCGGGATAAAACCCATAATGAACTATGCCAAAATCCATACGACATTCGCGCAGGTATTCAGGTTTTGGGACATTGAGGTTTTGTGTGGCGGCTTTTTTGGAATCAGGGTAGTCAAAGTTTTTGGTAAAAGAATTTAAGCCTATACCATTCGCATATTCCGAATAAACAGAGAAAAAACGGGGCGTTTGATTGGGACCTGTCGTTCCATAAATATATTTGGGGTGAAAGTTATATTCAAAATTGGAAGGATAAGCAGATGCAGGTAGCGCAAGCCAAATTTCTACATGGTCGGTTTCAAAATTGTCGGTTTTATTCTCAATAATATCGTCTTTTACGTCTATAACAACCGTAATAGCCTCTCCATCACAATAGATTTTTGCGGACACGCGAATGTCTTTTTTGTTTTGAACATAGTCTTTGCCAGAAACTATCCCCAAAGTATCCGCAGCAAAATCGGGCTTCTGCCCCCATAAAGTAGCAGGAAGTAGGCAAAAAAGATAAAATGTTAGACAATAATAGTTCATGTTTCAAATGAGAATGGGGCTGTTGCGTACAGAAGAGTGGAAATTTTGTACATATAACGATGATAAACAGGAAAACGATTGCAGAAGGAATGGAAAATTAAAAATTGGTATAAGTGTATAATAATCAATTATTTATGATTTCAATTATACTTTGAACAGGTAAATTCACAAAAAATCTATTCAGCTTTAAGTATAAGGATTGAAAAATAAATAACTTAACAATTTCGTTATAGCAGCCATTTCAGGTATTTCTTAGTTCGGCAGGCTCACTATGAGTAGTGCCGTAGGCACGAAATATTTATAGCAAATGGAATTTCCCCTCGATTTATTCCATTTTTCGTACAGGCACGAAAAACAAGAGGGGCGGGGGCATGTTTTTTCTATAAATATCGCGTCCCTACGGGACTATCAAACGAGTAAGTTATTTAATTTTCAGTCCTAATAACCAAAAGTGGAGTAAAAAATGTAAATAACACTCAAAAAACTTTGTGCTAAACAAATAATTAGGCAGCTTAAAAAACTATCCAACCTATGTTTTGACGTAAATAATGGCGCAAAGATACCTTAAAAAATGGGGAAAAACCTGTTTTTGGGATAAAAACAAGGAAATAAGTAAACAGGGGGACACGCTGCCAGCGTCAGAAAGAAACCCCTAAAGTGCCATACACATTTGCTTGCAGCTCTTGAATCGGCAAATAGTCGTACATAGTCGCATCAGAATAGGCTTGCAAGGCGCGGTCAAACAAGCAATCTGCCTCAATTCCAATCCGCATAATACGGAATATTCGCACATTAAAGCCTGCGTTTAGCCCTAAACCTGCCCGCATATTGCCCGTTTTGTAGGAATTTTTGACCGCAGTCGAAACGTCTTTCACGTTTACCTTGCCCGTCCAAGTTACAGGCACAAATACACCCGGATAAAAGGTAAAACGCCTTTTTTTGTCCAAACGCACATGCAATTCTACCCCAAGCACGCCTTTTGTATCTTGATGACTGACCTCGTAAGTAGTCGTAGTATTGCCGCCATTTACCTTGTAAGAGAGGTTGTTTCTGCCCAATCCTACCCGAAAAGCCACATCATTTTTGGTGAAAAAACGGGCATTTAGGCTGTAATTTGCCGCACCTGTGTAGGTATAAACATTGCTTTCTGCCGTAGTGCCACCCGTAGAGAAAGGGGTTATACTAAATGCGCCAATATTGGCGGTAAGGCTGAAAAAGCGTTGCGCAGAGGCAGGCAACAACAGGGAAAGAAAGAGGAAAGTGATAAGTGTTTTCATAATATTTTGTGGTTTCGCGCAGATTTTCGCAGATTTAACCGCAGATTTTTCTTTATCTGCGTGAAATCTGCGTCCCTATCTGTGAAAATCTGCGTTATAAACTAAGCTTTATTACGAAATTCAGCGGCAAATGTTTAGTTTTTAAAAGGCAATTACGGATATAAAAAAAGTAGTGCCATAGATATTCCATCTACGCACTACTTTTTCGAGCAATTACTGCTTATTTTTAATTTCCTGCCGCTACTTTTTCCACATCTCCTACAGGCTGCTCGGACACATCTGTTGCGCTAAAACCATTGCTTGTGCGCACAAACTCGTAGCCGCCCTTGATAGCTCCCCAAACATACGCCTCTTTTTTGTTGATGCCCCTATCCCACGTAATCATTTTCTCCTCATCTATGAGTACATTTGAGACGGTGTAGGTGTTTTTGCCCAAAGAACTAAGGCACTCTTTTGGATTGTTATTTCCCCAAAACTGCCCATATTCATTTTTGTGCATAGCAATGTCGCAGCCATCTTTTTTCTTCAACATTTCAGGAGTTGTACTCGCGAGGGGGTTTGTATTTTTCCACTCGCCTACGCAAGCCTGCGGATTTGGAAGCTCAAAAATCTCGCTCACAATCGTGAATTTGTCGCTGCGATACAAGTGATATATCCTTTGACGATACGGTTTATCGGGCGTTGCAGCTTCGGCTTGCTCGATATACATCCAATATCCGTCATGTCGGTCTGTCCAGATAGGCTTCATTACCATTGTTACATGAAGGTAATGCGGGTCTATATTTGCTTGTTCTTCGCTGCTAAAAACGCCGCTAAAACGATTGGTGATGGCATACAAGTCAGAGCGTTTTAACTCTACAGAGGTAAAACTTTTGGTTTGTTTTTGTTGTGCCATAAGACATGAACAAAAAGTAAGAAACAGAATGAATGTGCTAAATGGTTTACGCATAATACTAAGTACATTGTAGGTAATTCAAACACAAAAGTATGTAAATGGTTTGAATTAAACAAATATTTGTGGGAAAAATTATTATCTAAACGGTTATTATTGAACTATTTACAAACAAATAAGTAATATACAAATTTCTAACTATCGCATTGCGCGAACTATCTAAAAGTACTTGTATATATTATCCATTTCGAAGCATTTAGAAGCAACTAAATGATTGTTTGATAATGAGTTACAAAAATAAATGTCTTAAGTAATATTCTTTGAAGTAAAAAACATTGTTGAGAAACTTTCAATTTACTTAAAAAAAGATAAGTTCCTAATTTTCTTCTTTTTAAGAATAATTCTTACATGAAATTCCTTGCAAATACTATGCAAATATTATTCGTTTTTCAATATTACCTACTTTTATGTAGTGTTGTTTGGTTGCAAAAAATGGATATTTATACAAAATAAAATTCCAATAAATATAATACTTTTCTCTATTGCATTATTTTTCAAGTACTTAGCTTTAACTATTCCTCATATTTCGTTTTTTTTTTCAAATAGATGCCTTTTTTGCCTATTTTTGCCCAAAACTGCTTACTTTTGCACACTTGTACAATCTTTGCACATAGTTTCACGCAGATTTGCGCAGATGAAAGCAGATTTCGCAGATAACAGTTCGGCTACGCTCACTGTACAATATCTGCGAAATCTGCTCAAATCTGCGTTTATCTGCGTGAAAATAACGACATAATTATGCGTCCAGATTTCTCTCAAATACATTTCTCCTCCCAAAATGAACCCACTATTTCCGTTCCCATTCCCGAATGTGCGGATTGGCTGACGGGGGAGGATATTTCTGTAAAACCTTTTTATACCGAAAAAGACCTTGAAAATGTCCCACATTTGGACTTTGTAGCAGGGATTCCGCCCTTTTTGAGAGGACCATACAGTGCCATGTATGCCTTACAACCTTGGACAATTCGGCAATATGCGGGCTTTTCTACCGCCGAAGATTCCAATGCTTTTTATCGTAGAAACCTCTCGGCAGGGCAGAAAGGGCTTTCCGTTGCCTTTGACTTGGCTACGCATAGAGGCTACGATTCCGACCACCCACGCGTTACGGGAGATGTGGGCAAAGCAGGGGTAGCCATTGATTCTGTGGAAGATATGAAAATTCTTTTTGACCAAATTCCCCTCGACCAAATGTCCGTTTCTATGACCATGAATGGGGCAGTTATTCCCATTATGGCATTTTTTATTGTGGCGGCGGAGGAGCAGGGCGTTTCGGCAGAAAAATTGAGTGGCACAATTCAGAACGATATTTTGAAGGAATTTATGGTGCGCAATACGTATATATATCCGCCTGCGTTTTCTATGCGGCTGATTGGGGATATTTTTTCCTATACGGCGCAAAATATGCCCAAATTCAATTCTATTTCCATAAGTGGCTATCATATTCAAGAGGCCGGGGCAACTGCAGATTTGGAGTTGGCTTATACGTTGGCAGACGGTTGGGAATATTTGCGCACAGGTATTGCAGCGGGTTTGGAGATAGATGTGTTTGCACCAAGATTGTCCTTTTTTTGGGGAATAGGCATGAATTTCTTTATGGAAATTGCCAAAATGCGCGCAGGTAGGTTGTTATGGGCGAAAATTGTGAACACTTTTTCTCCCAAAAATCCCAAATCTTTGGCTTTGCGCACGCATTGTCAGACTTCGGGCTGGAGTTTGACCGAACAAGACCCTTTTAACAACGTAGCACGTACTTGTATTGAGGCGATGGCTGCTACTTTGGGCGGAACGCAGTCCTTACATACAAATGCCCTCGACGAAGCGATTGCTTTGCCTACGGATTTTTCGGCAAGAATTGCCCGCAATACGCAGTTATTTATTCAAGAAGAAACAGGGATAACAAAGTCTGTTGATGGTTTTGGCGGCTCTTATTATGTGGAATATCTTACCCATCAATTAGTGGAAAGGGCTTGGATGTTGATAGAAGAAGTAGAAAGTCATGGAGGCATGGCGAAGGCAATAGAATTGGGGATTCCCAAATTGAGAATAGAGGAGGCGGCTACGAAAAAACAGGCACGGATTGATTCGGGCAAGGAAATCATTGTAGGAGTCAATAAATTTCAGGTAAAAGATGATAGTAATTTTGACATTTTAGCCATAGATAATGC
>JAYUZN010000126.1:0-5475 GCA_043751755.1 Bacteroidota bacterium
AAAATCACAATTTACCACTAAGGCACAAAGAAAACTAAGAAAGAAAAAGCGTGGCTTAGAGGTCTTCTTTTACTATATTGCTTCGTGTTTCTTCGTGCCTTAGTGGTGAGAAAATGGTAAGTTATTTAATTTTTGTTCCTTAGGTGGTAATTGGCTGTAAATTTCGCCTAAATTATCCTTTTTTTTTCATTCAACCAAATAAATTCTTACTTTTGTGCAATTTATCTCTTAAATGTTACATATTCAATGTATAAACGTATCTCTTTATGAAATTATTGGAAGGAAAAGTGGCACTTATAACAGGGGCTACACGTGGTATAGGACGCTGTATAGCGGAGACTTTTGCCCGATATGGCGCAACAGTTGCCTATACGGACTTGCGGCACTCGGAAGTTGTGGAAGAAATGGAGGCTTATATGCGCACGCAGGAAGTTGCTTCTCATTTTTTTGCCTCAAATGCTGCGGATTTTGCACAATCTCAACAAACGATTGATGAGGTGGTGAAAATCTTTGGGCGTTTGGATATTTTGGTTAATAATGCAGGAATAACAATGGACAATCTTCTCCTGCGCATGACGGAGGAGCAATGGCAAAAGGTCTTAAATGTAAATCTCAACAGCGTTTTTTATAATACAAAAGCGGCTACGAAATATATGATGAAGCAACGCAGCGGCTCGATTATTAATATGAGTTCGGTGGTAGGCGTTTCGGGCAATGCGGGGCAATCGAATTATTCGGCTTCAAAAGCAGGTATGATTGGGTTTACAAAGTCTATTGCGAAGGAATTGGGGGCAAGAAATGTGCGTTGCAATGCGATTGCGCCAGGTTTTATTCAAACCGAAATGACTGCGAACTTGGGCGAAAAGGAAATAGAGGCTTGGAATCAGCAAATTCCGCTCAAACGTCCGGGCGTGCCGCAAGATATAGCGAATCTATGCGTGTTTTTGGGTTCGGATTTATCTACGTATGTTACAGGGCAGGTGCTGCATGGAGACGGGGGGATGTTGATGTAATAGAATTTCACGCAGATGAACGCAGATTTGAGCAGATTTCGCAGATAAAATGCAAGCTAAATATCTGCGAAATCTGCTATCATCTGCGAAAATCTGCGAGAAAAACAACTATGCGAAATAAAATATTTTTTGCTTCTGACCTACATCTTGGTATGCCTTCGCGCGAAAAAAGCCTTCAACGCGAAAGGATTTTTGTGCAATGGCTTGAATCTATCAAAATGGAGGCGGAGGTTTTGTATTTGGTGGGAGATGTCTTTGATTTTTGGTTTGAATATCGCCATGCTGTGCCGCGCGGCTACATTCGTGTCTTAGGAAAATTGGCAGAATTGGCGGATTTGGGCGTGAAAATCCATATTTTTATCGGAAATCATGACCTTTGGTATTCCGATTATCTCACTTCTGAACTCAATGCAACGCTGCATACAGGACATTATATAGCTACACATTTTGGCAAAAAACTCTATATTCATCATGGAGACGGCTTAGGTCCGGGCGATTATGGCTATAAGTTTATTCGATTTGTGTTTACTTTTCCGCCGTTTAAGTGGCTTTATGGCTGCCTTCACCCCAATATTGGCGTTCCTTTGGCAGAATTTGCCTCAAAGTTGAGTGGCAATTATTCCAAAAAAGAGACCGAATCCCCTTTTTATGGAGAAAAAGAGGCTTTGCTCATTCATTCTCGGCAAGTCTCGGCACAAGAGCCTGATATTGTGGCGTTTATCTATGGACATAGGCATATTTTGCGGCAGTTTGCGGTAAATGAGCGGGCAACTTGTTTTTATTTGGGAGATTGGATAAACTTCTTTTCATATTTGGAAATGAATGATAAAGGGTTCTTTTTACAACAATTTCAAGTAATTTCGCGCAGATTCTCACAGATTTAACCGCAGATTTTCGCAGATAAAAATATCTCATAACTGTTCACTGCTAACTGTTCACTGCTAACTGTTCACTGCTAACTGATGACTGACTATGCACATACTTTTTCTTTGTTCTGCATTTCCCTATCCCGAAAATACGCCCTACAAATACATGATAATGCAGACAGTAAGGGCTTTGTATAGAAAAGGGGTAAAGATGACAATATTGGCACAAGTAGCTGATAATGAAGCAATTAATGTTGAAAAAATCCCCAAAGAAGTTCGAAAATGGGCAGATTATTATTTGGTAGAAGTAGCCCAAAAAATAGATTTGATAAGCAAAATAAGCCATTTTTTATTTTCGCAAGAAAGTGTAGAAGTGAGTCAATATCGTTCTTTGGGCTTTGTGGCAGAATTGAACAAGATTGTGGCGCAAAATCCGCCCGATATTGTGCAGTTAGAAGGCTTAGAAATGGCGGCATATAGAGATGAGGTAAGCGTAGAAAAATGTGTGTTGCGGATTCATGGCTTTGAGTCGCACAAATACAATAAAATGATAGCTGCAACAAAGGACAGGGTTAGGCAAAACTATTATCAAGTCTGCAAAGCACGTTTGGCGGTTTGGGAATGGAAACAGGTACTTTCCGGGAAATATGTAGGGGTTTTGTTGAATGATGGTGCAGTAAAAAAAGCTATTTCAGCGGAAATGAATACTCAAATTACCAAAAAGGAGGCAGCAAAAAAAGCAGGGAAGCCTGAGCCGCCTGTCGGCATTTTGCCCAAGATTTTTACGCCTATTCATGGTTTTGATTTTAATACGATTGCTGTGAGCGAAAACCTTGAAAGAGAACCTCATTCGGCATATTGGCTCGGCTCTTTGGATAATTCATATAGTCAAAATGTTTTGACTTGGTTTATTACGAAAATTTGGGAAAAGGTCTTTGCGGCTTATCCTCATGCGAAGTTATATGTAGCGGCTCGCTATCGTTCGCCTAATTTTCTGCCTGCTATCACTGCTACACAAGGCGTATATTGGGAGGATAATATTGCGCATCTGTATGATTTTATGGCTTCAAAGGCAATTATGGTGCTGCCTATGTTGGGCTATGCTGGGCAACAACTCAAACTGTTAGAAGCAATGGCAATAGGCAATGCGATTGTTGCGTCTGCGCCTGCGGTTCTCCCAATTCCTGCCAAACAGGGTGCGCAACTTTTTATTGCTCAAGATGAACAGGCGTTCATTCAACAGCTTTCTACGTTGATAGAACACCCGAATATTGGGGCTGCTATGGGGGGGATTGCGAAGGAATGGGTGAGAAAACATGCGTCGCAAGAAAGTATGGATGTGCGTTTATGGAGTTTTTATGTAGGGTGTTGATTTTTTGATTACCTTTGAGGGGATTTACGCAAAAGTTGTTTTTACAGCCACGAATTGCACGAATTTTCACGAATTAACAGCCCTAATTCGTGAAAATTCGGGGCAAATGCGTAAGTCCTGCTCAATTCTCAATTTTCAATTTTCAATTACTTATGGAGTTTTTACCTGTTTTTCTCGTCATCTTTGTATTGCTTTTTATGGGTTTCAAAACCGTTCAGCAAGGCACAATTGCAGTTGTAACGGTTTTTGGGCAATATTCAAAGATATTACATCCGGGTCTCAATTTTTTGGTACCCTTTTATCACACTATCAATCGCAGGATTAGTACGCAAAATAAGTCTGTGGAAATGGACTTTCAGGCGACTACACAAGACCAAGCGAATGTGTATTTTAAGGCGATGTTGCTGTTTGCGGTCATTGACGACCAGGAGGAAACCATCAAGCGGGTGGCATTTAAGTTTATTGATGACAAAAGCCTCATGACGGCTCTTATAAGAACCGTAGAAGGCAGTATTCGTAGCTTTGTGGCTACGAAAAAGCAATCGGAAGTATTGTTATTAAGACGTGAAATTGTAAGTGATGTGAAAGAAAATCTTGACCATCAATTAGAGGAATGGGGCTATCATTTATTGGATTTGCAAATAAATGACATTACTTTTGACGCTGCTATTATGGAGTCTATGGCAAAAGTGGTGGCTTCCAATAACCTCAAAGCTGCGGCTGAAAATGAAGGACAGGCTTTGCTTATCACCAAAACAAAAGGCGCGGAAGCAGAAGGAAATGCGATTCGGATAAGTGCAGAAGCGGAAAGAGTAGCTGCGCAATTACGCGGGCAAGGGGTAGCTTTGTTTCGCGAAGAAGTGGCAAAAGGTATGGCACAAGCCGCCGCAGAAATGAAGGTCGCAAATTTGGACATTTCTGTTATTTTGTTTTCTATGTGGACAGAAAGTATCAAGCATTTTGCGGAGTCGGGCAAGGGAAATATGATTTTCTTGGACGGCTCTACGGACGGTATGCAGCGGAGTATGCAGCAACTTATGGGGCTAACAACGGATGCTTTCAATGATATGAGTCGGAAGGACTTGAAAGAGAGTGGAAAGTGAACGGAGGATAAATAGGTGTTCAATACGCATATAGCAGAAAAGCCCCGTTGGTGGGGACACAAACGGGGGCAAAAAATGACCGAAAATTACGGTAAGGGGGACGCACCTTTAGAAAGTGCGCCACCCTATAAAAACCCTTAACGACTCGTCAAAATCATTTTTTTGCTATCAAATACTTTGCCTTCTAATACAAGCGAATAATAATAAGTCCCCGCACTTAAATTCCCTGCTTCAACGGTCAAAGTACCAAAACCTGTCTTGCTTATTTTTTCTGTTTTGATGATATTTCCGCTAATATCCGAGATTTGTAGCTTGGCATCTTTTATATTTTGCGGAATATAATATTGAATACTTGTATTTTGATTGAAAGGATTGGGAATGTTTTGGCTTAAAACAGGCATATCAGCACCTATAACCGTTTGTGGGGACGCAAACGGCGGCACATAGTTCGTATTTTCTTTATTTGCCTCTGTGGATTTGAAACAGCAAGCCTGCAAATCCGTCCCAAATTGTGCCATCATATTTTCTAATTTTTCCATACGAATAAGCAAAGCAAGGTTTTCATTTTTTATCGCTTCATTTTCCATTTTCAATTCGCCATTTTCCATTTTCAATTCCTGCACAGCACTAATCAAGGGAATCGTCAGTTCTGCATAACGAATGCCCCAATATTCTCCATTTTTATCCACTCCCGAAAATTGTCCTTTGGCAGCAGCCTCCACTTCTTGGGCAATAAGCCCTGTATAACGTATGCCTTTTTGCCCTTCTGCTGTATATTCGTAGGTTACAGGTCTCAAATTCATGATGAAATCTAAGCCTAAATTGCTGGGCTGAATGTCTGTTTTTAACCTTCTGTCCGAATAGGTAGTCCAACCTACTTGCCCGCCGATGGACGTTACCGCCGTATTGCCTACTACGACCTTGTTGCTGGCATTTACACTTGCGCCATAACCGAGTGCCATCGCATTTGTCAAAGCAGTAGTTGTAGCATCTGACCCCTGCCCCACAAAAGTAGATTGTAGATAGTTGTTGCGAAGGCTTGCGGCTCCTTTTCCAATGGCTACATTATTTGAGCCTGTAACATTCAACCGAAGGGCAGAATCGCCTACGGCAGTATTCGC
>JAYUZN010000127.1:0-2310 GCA_043751755.1 Bacteroidota bacterium
AGAAATATTTGCAAATAAAAAAATATTTTAATGCGTGTGTGTGTCAAGTTATTGGAAACGATTTATCTTGATTTTGAGCATTTTTGAACAAAGTTGTTACAATAAATCCCTCTGTTGTCCATTGAAGAAAGCCAAATTGCGTTCCCAACAAAAGTTTAGATTCCCCATTCGTAGGATTAGGTTTCATGAGAAATTCAAAAGCCATAGCGGATGTCAAGTGATCCTTCATGGTTGTATTACTGCAAGCTAATACTTGGGCATGTTTAATCATTATACCCTTCCCAGCCCAAGCCTAAAAAGCATTTTTTACGGATATAACGCATTATGAAAAATGTGCAAATAAGGTACTTTGAAAGAAAAGATAGCAAAAAGCAGCTTGCTTTTTGCTATCTTTTCTGGACTACGCGTAATGCCCACACAAAACCCCAGAAGTCCAGAAAAACGGGAAAACTCCCATCGAGTTGGGCTTAGTGGTAAATGATGATTTTATTCTTTTCGTGTTCGTTATCTGCGAAAAATGACCAGAATTAACCTTTTTTTAACGCTCAAATAAGAGACTATCTCTCATATTTTCCGTATAAAAGGCATATTTTTCACAATCACATTTTATTTTTTAGGACAATGAAATTATTGAAATTTGGGGTATTCGTTATGGCATTGAGCCTTATATTTTGCACAACGGCTTATGCACAAGGCAAGGGAAAAAGCAAAGCGCATGGGGAAAATCATGGACAAGGGCATGGCGAGGCACATGACAACAAATCTCCCAAAGAAAAGGCAAAGGCACGTTCAAATTGGATGAAAAACAAGTTGGGAATAGATGCGGCACAACAACAAAGTGTTTATAACATATTCCTTACTTCTTTTCAGCAAATGGACAAAATCCGCAAAGAAGTGCAAGGGGCGGATAAAAAAACGCAAATTCAACAGGTACGCACAGGCATAGAAAATCAGTTGAAAGGTGTGCTAACTACCTCACAATTTGCGGCTTACCTCAAAATCAAAGAGGACAGAAAGGCAAAAGGGGAACGTGAGGAAGAGGATGATGATGACGATAAAGGAGCAGGAAAAGGCTCAACTGTGCCGAATAAGAGCAGCAACAAAAAAGGGTAATTTAGTGCCGTTGTCAGTGGGACACTGACAACGGCTGACTCGCTTTCATTCCCTATAAATCATATACCCACTAAACAGTCCTGCCGTAAAATAATCCAAAACGCTTACCTTCGTCATCGTTTGCCCCTCCATTTTCACATACATTTTGGCTAAATACGGAGCCGCAAGATGATAGGGAATAAGGGTCAAATTGCGAGGAGCTGTAGTCATTTCTGGCTTATACCAAACCAATCGCAGGTATAAAATCCGAAAATACGGGCGAGAATCACGTGCCGAAAAGCCCTTTTCTACCACAATATCCAACATATTCCCCAAATCAGCCCAATCCTTTCTGTCTATATTTTCTGTATTAGGGGGAAGCTTTTGTTCCATTATCCCAAATTCTTGAAAGAAAGAGTCATTTTCTATCCTATTTTCGGCACCTTTCCCTTCTATATTCGCTATTTCTTGAAGCAAACGGGCGTAAGAATAGCGATATTCAAGGCTGTCTAAACATAAAGCTACCATTTTATCTCTTTTTAGCCCTTCAATCAAAGCATTTGTCAAGCCTAAGCTATATTTTTGCTCACTTTCTATCGAATCTTTGAACAAATCTGTAGGGTAGCTGGCATATTTGAGGGGTTTATTGCTTTTTTCATCTAATAATAAGCGCAAAATCTGAACTGTGCTATGAAAAGTATTTTTTGGATTTGACTGCGGATAAGCAATATTTACCTTTTCGGGCATCAAAGTCGGAAGGCAAGGCGCTTGCTTTTCTGCTACGCCAATATATATATAGTCTATGCTATCTTCTGTTACAGCTTGTGCCGCAGCAGATAGGCTCAAAAGTGCGAAGAAAAAGAGATAAATATTTTTTTTCATAAAAAATATACAGCTTAATGCAGCAAATATAACGGTAATTTCGTCTATGAGTTGTAAGAATAAGGATAAAAAGAAATTGAAAATTGAAAACTAGCATAAATACATAATAATCAATTATTTGTTACTTAAATATAAGCTTAGGAACGGAAATTAAATAAAGTAACAATTAGTTATAGCACTCATTTTGAACATTTCTTAGTGCCGTAGGCACGAAATATTTATAGCCCCCCCATAATCCCCCCCCATTTATCGCATTTTTCGTGCAAGCACGAAAAACAAGAGGGGAGGTGTGGCATGTTTTTTCTATAAATATCGCCGTCCCTACGGGACTATTAA
>JAYUZN010000128.1:0-3531 GCA_043751755.1 Bacteroidota bacterium
TTGCCCCTTGTTCAAGGGTTATATCTATCCAATTATCTGCCACATACATATCTGCCGCCACGACTTTGAAAGTCCACATAACCGTATCCATGCTATTTCCTTCCATGTCTATGACGTTTTTCACCCACATTCTTAGGCTATCGCCGTCATACGCTCTCATGCTTCCCGTAGGCTGAAACGTAACTTTGTTGTTATGACATAAGACTGTGCCGGGAACTACAGCGTTGTTAGAAAGTCGTTTGACTACAAAAGAATTGCCAAGTGCGCAATCTACATCATGGATATAGGAAACCGAAATCTCATTGCCTGTAGTCCACACTTTGTCCGAAGGCTCAGGCGCACCCATAAGGCTTGTATTTCTCAAAATGCTGCCTTTCATTACTGTGGAGTACATCTGCCCATCTGTTTGGCACTCTGCTACGGCACGTACTTCGTAGTCTCCATCGGGGAATCCTACGTAGTTGTTGGTAATGTCCCAGATAAAAGGATAGTATTTCAATGCGCCGGGCAAGAAATTACGGGCATTCCAAGTCGCCAATGAATCTCTCTGAATCTCGGAACCAGAAATGGTTTGCCATGATTGTGTACCTCCCATTCTGCGATATTCCAAACGGACAGATTTCAGTTTCTCATTTTGAGTGTCATAATCCGCCATTTTCATCAACAGTTGTTCACTGCTATTCGGAATCAAGGGGTTACGGCGTTTGATTTGCCAGCTTTGTTCGGGACTTATCAAAGCAATATCGCTGCATGGACTTTGGAAAAAGACGTTTACCTGTACTTGTAAATTCAGGCTTGCGTCAGTTCCATTGACAATAGGCTCATCTTCGTCGCAAGCTGCTCCTACTTCTAAGGTAATTCCCTGATATTGATAGGCACTTGCCCCTCTGCGAACCGCTAATTCCACGTCTATATACTGATTGGGTTCTACTTCATAGACGATTTCGCCCAATTCTGTACCACTCAAATACACACTTGCGCCATTCGGGTTGCTTTCGGGAACCAATCTCACTTTCACATCACGTGCCTCATTGAAAGGATTGAGATTGGATAGTCGCACCTTAAAAGTAGCCGCTTCCGCAGGATTCACAAAGTATTGGGTTTGCGTAGGTGCGGTAGAATTGCTTGCCGCATCATAGAGACGGATGTCAGGTCTGTCGCGCTGAATAGCTCCGATTTCTTGTGGACAAGAACTACGTCCCCCTAATAAGGCGAAATAGGGTGTATGATTGGGGTTTACACCTTGAATCGCAGTTACGCTAAATTGGTCATATTCATCATCATCTGCCAATGTGAATGAAGTAGTATTCACTTTTTCTGTAGTATTAGTACGAGAAGCAGTATAATTGAGACTAAAGCCAAATTGTCCGGAGAACCATGACTCACCCTCTGCAACGGTTGTATATATGCCAAAACCCGATTCTGCATTCGCTTTAAAGAAATAACCCAATTTAGTTTCAAGTTCTACAAAAATAGTAGTTTCATGGGTATTAGATGTAGCATTTACGCTTTCGTAAGACTCTGAATACTCGATGCCTGCGCCAAAAGTAAGGTTCTTGGCAGGTGTTCCCGCCAAAATCCCTACTTCAGCAGAATTGGCTAATATTTTTCGACCTTCTGTTTTATTGCTCAATGGACTACCTGAATATCTCCACTTATCTATGAACCACGGGTAATCAGTTCCTTTATTACGAATTAATAAAGAATAATCATAACCGCCATCTCCTGAAGGATACGCATTCTCCAAGTGGAAAACAGCGGTTCTTGCGACATTATAGGCAAAGAGTCTATCATCTGTCCAAGGCAAGGGTTCAAAGTCTTTATCTTCAATCACGAAATCGCCATTTACATATTTTCCGCCTTTGACATATTTTGTATCTAAGCAATACGCATCTCGCCATTTCTTTATCTCGTTCGTTCTCTCATTTCCAGTAGCCGTCCTCAATTCATGGTCGCAAAGGTCGTACCAAGGGAGGGTTTCTTTTCTATGATAAGAAAGAACTTTATCCCAACCCGAAATATAGCCATCTAATTTAGCCTTTGCTTCTACTTTGCTAAGTTCCCTATTATCCTTACCATATATCTTAAGTGTTCCTGCCTCAACTTGGTCTTTTTGTGCCTTATATCCTTCAATATTATGTAGAATTTGTTCTACAGTGTACATCCATGTAGTTTGAAGGCTGTTGGGGGTAAAAGAGACGCTTGTCGTTTTTGTTACAGAATCACAATTAAAGACTTTGATGGTTTGCGACAATCCGTATTGTGCGGCAATGCCTGTACCAATAATAACATCAGAAGCATCACTTGTCTTGCCTTCTACGGAACTACCACTTGTTGAAATAGCAGTAGTTGTGGTTAGATTAAAGCCTGTAAGTTGTGTGAAAACATTATTTTTACCAGAAAAAAGGCTTACTTCCCATTTAAAGCCTTGAGTAACAACCGCATACGCACCTTCTGTATAAAGTCCTGAGAAAGCACTTTTATCACTCCCTGTTTCAAATTCATAACTCACACTTGTACCTGCTTCAATCGTTGAAGAACTATTATCCCCCATAGGTTTGCGAAGTACAAATAAGGGAAGTTTGATTTGATTCGCAGACTCTAAATCAACTACTACATCAGCCCCCGGTAGAGCAGACTTTCCTTCCACCAATATGCCCATATTTCTACTCCCCAACAATTCATCTTCCGCAGAACGATATTCAATATTGAGGGTATAAATATAGGGCTTAACAAGGTTAGGCCCTCCCGCCGTAAAACTATAACTGTCAAAAGCTTGAGTATTCTCATTGTATAAGAGGGTTGCATTTGCTTCTGTTGCAGCAGCATTACGAATAATGATTTTCCCTGTTTTATTATTGCAAAGCACGCCATTGTAATTGCTTTGTACGCCAAATTTCAAGAGATAAGATTTCCCACTTTCTACAATCGCCGCCTTTGAAGGGTCATTGCAGAGATATTTGTTAAACCCTTGTGCAATGCTCAATACGGGCGGTGTGAAGTAGGTAAATGCTCGACCTGTCAAAGAATCTCGCTGAAGCAAGGTTAAGCTCTCAAGTGTATCTCTATACAAATCGTACAATTTGAGCACTTGCGGACGATAACGTAGATAATCGACTACGAATTCCGTTTGCTGATTCAAATTGCTTACGCCTTCTACATTGAGCGTTAGATTGGCAGGGGGAATATTTGCCACTACATAGCCATTCAAATTGGTTTCAAACGTTTGGTTATAACAACCCGTCTCATCTTTGACCCGTATCAAATATTTGCCTCCCAAAATCGGTGATTTGCACGCATTTTGAATAGAGAGCAGGACAGGATAGGTCAGAGTATCTAAGAAATTCAACACATTAACTGCTGAAAACGAAGGACTTACCACAAAGTTTGTGCTGGTTTGTGGCGCAAATTTAAACGCTAAGGTTTTGGAAACTCCATTTACAGAAATGGCTTTGCTATTTTCTATTGCGACATCAATCGAAGCCAAATTTGCTTTAAAAGGATTGACCGTTACACTATAATCTCCTGTTT
>JAYUZN010000129.1:0-3157 GCA_043751755.1 Bacteroidota bacterium
TATGACAATCTCTTTGTGAGCAAGCCGCGTAGCATGGCGAGATTTGGGTTGTTGTTGTTGAATAAAGGCAATTGGAATGGAAATCAGATTTTGACAGACAGCAATTATTTCCAACAAATGACCCATTCTTCCCAAAATTTGAACCCTTCGTATGGCTATCTTACGTGGCTCAATGGGCAGGGGGCTTTTATGGCACCGGGTTCACAATTCGTGTTTCCGAGCAACCTTAGTCCGAACGCGCCTGCGGATATGTTTGCGGCTTTGGGCAAAAATGGGCAGTTTATAAATGTCGTTCCAAGTCAGAATTTAGTATTTATCCGTATGGGAAATGCACCTGACGGCTTAGAAGTGCCTTTTTTGTTCAATGATACGATTTGGCAAAAACTGAACATGGTACTATGCAATCCCAATGCGATTGCGGACAATGTGGGGGCAGAGACGGCTATACAGGCTTTTCCAAACCCTTTTTCGGATAAAATTTCCCTCAAAAACACGAAAGGAAACGAAGACTTTGAGTTGCTGAATGTGTATGGAGTGCCTGTTTTTCAAGGAAAAAATATAGAACAGTCCGATTTTTCGACTTTGAGCGAAGGGGTGTATTTTTTGCGGATAAAAGGAGGGGCAGGTGTGAAAAGGCTGGTGAAAATTGAGAATTGAACGTTGAACGTTGTTTAGCAGGGTGGCGCACCTTTAGAAGGTGCGCCACCCTATAAACCTACAAAATTTCTCCAAAAAAGAAAAAATAGTATCATTTTATCGAAAAAATAGTATTTTTGCCCCCGAATACAGTTAGCAGTCATCAGTTAGCAGTCATCAACTGCCCTCTGTTCACTGCTAACTGCTAACTGCCTTCTGTTCACTGCTAACTGACAAATTATGTACACATTCACAGACACCGAAATACGAGAAATTCAACAGCATATCGCCAAATATCCTGACCGCAATTCGGCGATAATGCCTGCTTTGTGGATAGCCCAAGAGAAATTTGGCTGGCTCTCAGCAGAGGCAATGAAATTGGTCGCAGATACGCTTGACGTAGCCTACGCACGCGTGTATGGCGTAGCTACGTTTTATACAATGTATTTCAAAAAAGAAGTGCCAAAACACCTGTTTGAAGTCTGCACTTGCTTCACTTGTGGCGAATGTGGCGGCAAAGAAACGATGAAATTCTTGCGCGAATATTTGGAAACAGACGAAAAAGGTTTTTCAAAAGATGGGCAGTTTTGGGTGCGTGAGGCAGAATGTCTGGGGGCTTGTGATACCGCTCCTATGGCGCAAATCACCAACAAACGCTACGTTCACAACCTGACCGAAGACAAAGTTCGTAGAACGATAGACATATTGCGGTCAGGCGCGGAGCTTCCGTATGAGCAGATTGCCTTGAATAATCAAAACGCAATCTGATAGATATACTTTTTTTTTGCCTGTAAGTTAGCGATAGCTTACGGGTTTTTTGTGTATTTCGCCAATTTTGCTGTAAAAGCACTATATTTTAGGACTTACGCAAAAGTTGTTTTTATAGCCACGAATTAACACGAATTAGAGATGTTAATTCGTGAAAATTAGGGTAATTCGTGGCAAAATGCGTAAGCCCTATAATTTTTCAATTATTCCTTGAAATACGCCCAAGAGTTCGCTCAACTTCAAAATCGTGTAGCGATTCGTATCTATCAAAAGCAGGTCTTCGGCGTTTAGGTACATAAAAGCCCAGTCATAGCCATTTGTTACTGCGCCATACAAGGCAGGAATATTTTTGCCTTCTTGCGCATTATAGATTTTGGCGGCATACAATTCTGCGGCGCATTGTCCAAACCCTTCTTCGAGAGTTCTGTTTTTGGCTTCTATTATGCATAAAATAGGGGCATTGATTTCGAGAGATTGAGGTGCATAACCAAAAATAAAATCGCAGATGCCTGTAAGTTGCTTTTCAGGCAAAACATCAAAGGTAAAACCCGAAAAATAGGCGATTTTATCGGCATTATTTCTCCTTACTTCTTTCAAAACTGGCGAAATAATGAGTTCCGATTTAGATTTTTCCGTTACAGGAGCCAAGATTTCCGCTTCTTTGAGGTCAAAAAGGAGATGCTCACTCGGCACGATATCCGCAATTATTTGGGTAAACAACGGCTGCAAGCGGTGAGAAATTCCCAGTACTTGACTCACTTTTTTGAGGGTCGTAAAATCTGAATATGGCATATAATATTGTCCTTTGAGTGGGCAAATATAGCCTATTTTTGGGTCTTATTTGCTTTTATTTTCTATAAACATGCCCTACATAAATCTCCATACACATCGAAAACCGCAAAGTTCTGAAGAATTTTGTATAAGAAATGCTTATTTTCCCTCCAAAATAGCTAATATTGCTCACTTACCTTACGCCGTTTCTGTAGGGATTCATCCTTGGTTTTCGGAGAAAAAAGTAGCCGATTTTGAGGCAAGAATGGAGGCTTTGTTAGCCTGTAAAAACGTAGTAGCTTTGGGCGAAATCGGCTTAGACAGAGTAAAAAATGTCCCTTTTTCCCCGCAAATAGAAGTCTTTGAGCAGCAACTTTTTTTTGCCGAAAAATATAAAAAACCTGTCATTTTACATTGTGTAAAAGCCATTTCAGACATTTTTCCCTATCTCAAAAACACAAAAGTCCCCTTTATTTTTCATCAATTTGACGCAAATGAAACCCAATTACAGCAGCTTCTCCCCTACTCGGCTTATTTTTCTTTCGGAAAAAACCTCTTTACTTCTGCCAAAAGTCAGCAGGTTTTTAAGATAGTTCCCGACAATCGCTATTTTTTGGAGACTGATATTGCGCCCATTCGGATAGAAAAAGTGTATGCACAAGCAGCTTTGTTGAAAAATATTTCGGAAAATGCGGTAAAAGAACAAGTTTTTGCTAATTTTGTCGCGCAGATAGGCGCAGATAAAAGCAGATTTTCGCAGATATAAGATACATCTGCGCTATCTGCTTTCATCTGCGTGAATCTGCGTGAAACACAAAAAAAATATGATACCACAGTGGATGTCCCGTACTCAACTATTATTGGGGGACGAAAAAATGGAAAAATTGACAAATGCCAACGTCCTTGTTGTAGGATTGGGGGGCGTAGGCGGCGTAGCGGCAGAAATGGTGGCGCGCGCTGGCGTAGGCAAAATGACCCTTGT
>JAYUZN010000130.1:0-5382 GCA_043751755.1 Bacteroidota bacterium
CTTCTGTACAATAATAATGGCTCACAAGTTGCCAAATTTCGTATTCTTCTGTATGAAAAGGGAAAGCGGCTTCCTGTTTTTTTTGCCGATATTTTTCAATACTCTGCAACTTTTCGGACACATTTTCCCAAAAAATAGTAAGGTCTTTGTCCGTTTTTGCAGTAGGACGGGAACTTTCTAATTCTGCTTTTAAAGTGAGTAATAAGGCTTCTGAGCGATATTTTTCGTATGTAAACTCCTTGTAATTAACAGATTGCGTACCTTGATAGTTTTTTGTTTTCCAATGTACGAGCATTTCTACTACCTTTTTTTGCTCCTTTTGCTGCGTAGTTTGCGGAGCTGCAGCATTTGACTCATGTTTTTGCAAAAAACGCAGTTTTCCTAATAACATTTCTGTTCCTTCAAATTCATACGCAGCAATACAAATTCTTGTCCCATTTAAGAAAATATCTAAAGGCATCTTTCCCGAAATATATGTCCATTTATGCGTAAGACCAATAGAGAGCACTTCCCATGTTATACGGGCATTTTCAATCGTTCTATCTTCCTTATATTGCCTTGTGCTTGCCTTGAAAAGTAAGCGCCAAATATCACAAATACGATATTTTTCAACTATATTTTGCTGCTTTTCTAAAGAATTTAACAAGTCAAAAATCGCCTGTTTTTCGCAGATAATTTTGTGGCAAATTTTGTAGAGTTGCAAATAAACCTCAATCAAAGGAGAAGGATTTTCGCTCAGCAATGACTTGACAAATGTCTCAATTTTTGCGATAGAAAACACCGAAAATAGCCCTTTTTTCGCCGCAAAATTGGTCTGAAAAAACAACAATTCGCTTATCCAGTGCAGATAAAAAGTGCGATAAATGTCTTCGCTCAAATCTGTCTTTTTGTGATGCGCCAAAAATATCTCTTGCTGAAGCTGCAAAAAGGTAAATTGTAAGTCATAATGTGTCTTATCTTTGTCTATCCAGTCGCCCAATTCCTTGACACAAGCCTCGCCCATATCCGACAAGCCCAATTCTCGGTAGGCATAAAATAGCGCGATTTGCTTAGTTGCAGTTGTGCGATTCTGCTGCTCTGAAAGCAAATATGCCTCCATTTCCTCCTTCAATTCCGAGAGCAAAGGGTCTAAACGTTTGACCTTATTGCCCACAAAAGTCGCCCAATCTTTTTCAGCGTCTTTTTCGGTAAATGCCTTGAGTTTCAAAAACAATTTGTATATTTGTGTACTGTCTTGCTCCCCTCTTTTTTTGACCTTATTTATATCAGCCATCCACTCCACAAAGCCCAGCCTTTGAATCGGCGAAAGTGCCTCGTATATGCGTAAGATTTTCGGCTTTTTAGGATTTTTTTCCATATATTTTGGGAATAAAAACAGCTATTTGGGCGAAGGCTTGCCCTCCCTTTTCCGCTCCCCAAAACTGCAATATTGTGCAAATATAGGCATTTGGGGGAGAAAAAAGCCCAAATTTATCCCGATTTCATAGAAATATTTGTTAGGCATTGTTTTTCCCTCAACAGCAAAGATATTACCTTGCAGATTCATTCTCAAAAATTGCCGTTTTTGAGGGAATGAAGCCGATTTATTGCCGTTTTTTGATACTTTCTCTGAATAGCAGCCCGCAAGGTTTTGTGGGCTGCGCAGAGAAGGCAAGATTTTTGAAATTTTTAACAAAACTATTTATATGCAACAATTTTGTACTTCCTGTCAACGCAATGTTACTGCACAAAAACCATTTAATTGGTTGATTTTCATCTTTTTGTGTGGCTTATTTTATCTTCCATTTTATTTTTTGCAAAATGCGAAATGCCCGATTTGCAAAGGTGAATCTTTTGGCAAACCGCAATAATGGCGAACAAAAAAGCGATTCGTTGGGGGATGTTGTGTTCGCATCATCCCCCAAGTCAATATGAGAGAACCTATACAGTTTTTCATATTAGGCTCTGCGCGAGGTGTACAGGAATTGTTATAGGCATTATAATAGGAATATTTTTTCCCTGTATTTTTTCCCCTACCCTTTGGAAAACGGTGGCTATCACTTATATAGCTTCTTTTTGCTTTATGAATTATCTATTTCAAGAAATGGATAAAATTGAAAATAGTAATTTTTATCGTAGTTTTACAGGCATATTGTTAGGGGCAGGAATCGGCTATCACTTGCACTTGCTAGCCCAGCTGCAGCATATAGGTTATGTAAGCGTGTATTTTGGGGGAGTTATGTTATATGTAGCGATTGTTGTATGGACGCTACATAGTCATCATCATATTGAGGCTATCCTCAAAACATATCAAGAAGGGGTGTATAAAGAGGAAGGGGAATGATTTTTTTATTTCTCAACTATTATCATTACCTTGTGAGCGATTTTTAGCTTTTTTTATTTCTACCAAACACCATCACATTTTTATGGACAATCCATTATTTACTTTGTTATATCCATTTTTGGATAAATTAAAAAACGGGTCTATTATCCGCCAAATATTCGCACTCATGTTTCGCATTTCGGCGGTTTTGTTTGCCTTGGCTATGCTTATTGGCGCAATTATGTCAATCAAACAGGGCTTCCGCGAATATGCTACTTGGCAGATGACCATAACCTCACTTGTGGTTGCCTTTATCATATTAGGATTGGGTTTACTCATCTTTCAAATTTACTTTTACCACGCCAAAGAAATCGAAGACCTTGGCGATTCTCCTTTTACCCTTTCTCCTATTGCGGCTATCTTTATTCGCACTGCGGGAGAGGTTTATGCCTTAATTTTTCTGCTTGTTGGCGGTATTTCCTTTATTTCGCTGCTCATATTAGGCGAAAATAGAGGCTTTTCCTTGCCATATCATGATATTCCTTTCGTTGGCGAAATACTAGGCGCAACCAACAACAGCAGTTTTTTGTCAGGTTTAGTCGTTTTGGTCTATTGCTTTGTGCTGGCATTTTTTAGCTTAATGCTATCCTATTTCATCGCAGAGCGCATCATTGTTGCCACTGATATGGCGACTAATATCCGCATTTTGGTCAATAATTCTGAAAAAGCGGGACTCAAAAATGCCGAAGTGCCGAAGATAGAGATGCCTAAAACGAATATCTCTCAGCATGATATGCCAAGTAATCGGGTAGAAGCTACGGTCTTACAGCCCGAAAGGAAATGCGCTAAGTGCCGTCGTCCTTACGAATTAGGTGATACGTTTTGCGAATCGTGTGGGAATAAGTTGTAATTTACCTGGCGTAATAATTATCTATTATACAATGAAAATAATCTCACAATGTAACACCTGCTCCCTCTTGCAGCTTGATAGCATGGTGCCAGGAAAAACAAAGTTCTGCAAAACCTGCGGACAAGCTGTTTTTGCCAATAACCAAGAAGAATCCTCTTTTCTTGCCACTCTGAGTGCGTCAAGCAAAAACTTTAGCCCTGATTTTGGCTCTGACGAAACGGTTTATATGCCGCAAGACGCAGAGCCTACCGTTTTCTATTCGGAAGCCGTAGTGCCTGTGCAGCGAAATACGCCCACACAAGCCCCAACTTACAATCCGCCGCCGAAAAATAACCTCAAATTCGTGGTTGGGATTGCGAGTATTTTGGTGTTGATTCTCATCGGCGGTTTTTTGGTAAAATATGCTTTGGGCAAAAAAGGCGAAAATATAATTTCTCCTCCTATAACAGAAGTTACAGGCTATCTGACCGAGTCCGACCTTGCCAATATTTCCAAAGGAGAACTACGCATTATGCGCAATGAGATTTTTGCGCGCAAAGGCTTCATTTTTGAGAAAGAAGATATGAAGCAGTATTTTGGGAAGCAATCTTGGTACAAGCCGATTTACAGAAATTATGTAGAGGTGGAAAACCTCCTGACCGCAGTAGAAAAGGCAAATGTGGCACTTATCAAAAGGGTAGAAGATGGGCTACCTCTGCAAGTGGGAGGCGCACATACCCATGAAGAGATGGTTCAGGAGATAAAAACCAAATATAGCAGCATCATGAGTGCCAACTATCCGAAAGAGGTATTTAGCACAAATTGTAGCAATGGAACCATTCAATATCAATCAGATATGGGCGAAATACGGCGGATTGTGGTTTATAAAGGCAATTATTCGCGCGGCTATACAGACGAATTTTTCTTTTGGGAGGGAGAATTATTTTTCGTTTTGACACAAGACCACAGTCAAGGGGCAGGCTCGCAAGGCATGGCTTCGGACGATGAAATGCGGTTTTATATTTACAATAACAATGGCGTACAATGCCGCAAAGACGTTAAACAATATCCCGTAACGGGAAGTCCGCAAAACCCAAGCTACAATCAGCATACGCCTGTAGAGTGTAATGCTGCTGTTATCAGCCGCCTCATTCAACAAGGCGAAGTGTTAAAAAATAAATATGTTTCAAGGCAATTTCAAGATATGAGTTGCTATTAGCCTCCGGATTTCGCGCAGATTTTCGCAGATGAGGACGCAGATTTCACGCAGATTAAGAAAAATCTGCGAAAATCTGCTCTCATCTGCGCCCATCTGCGTGCCTACTGCGGATAGACAATCACCTTGCTCACGCATTGACAACTCGTCATCGTGGACACCAATAAATAGGTATCAGGTTCGAGCGTAGAAGCATCTAAGCTACAACTTGGCGTGTGGCAAGTGCTTGATAATAAGCTCACTCCCGCCAAAGTTCGTAGTTCCAACGATTCTACCAAATCATTTTCAACTACGGCATAGACTTGAATCGTGCCATCTGTAGAAGGATTCGGATAGACCCGCATACAGTCATCTAAAATCTCAATTACAACGATTTGCCCGCCGCCCCCTGCGATATAGGGAGGGATTACAGGGTTCGCAACTGCACATTGCAAAGCCAGCATAATGATAGAAAGGAGGCATACCTTTCCCACTACGTTTTTGAGAAAACATAAAACGTTTTGCATTTTGTTAAAAAATTAAAAATGAAAAATAGTTGTTATATAAGGTACTGATAGAAGGGGGGCAGAGGTAAACAAAATAATTCCGTACCTGCCATTTTTTAAATGGCAGTCAGTTCCATACATTTCGCTTTTTACCCAAAAATAATCCATCAAAAATGAATACACTTTTACGTTTTCTACTCATTCTTTTTTTGCTTCCCACAAGCTACACCTTTGCGCAGCCTACCGCCGATATGACTTGGCAGGAGTTGCATAAGCAAATGGTTACTTTATTTTGGGAAGGGAGGTACAAACAGGCGATTCCGTATGGAGAAGCTGCGCAAAAAAAGGCGGCTATGAAGCCTGTGCGCAAGTATCAACTACAATTTGCTGCTACAGCCGATACCTTGGGCTTACTCTATCGTGGCGAAAATAACATGGAAAAAGCCGATACTTTTCTCCAAGCGGCTTTGCAGATACGCCAAAAAAGAGA
>JAYUZN010000131.1:0-8797 GCA_043751755.1 Bacteroidota bacterium
TGCGCCTTATAATTGTCTAAATCCTTTTTTTCTATGTGTTTTTTCCAGATTTTGCCTTCATAATTTTTGACCAAATCCTGCGGCTTTCCATACGCCAAAATCGTTCCTTTGTTGATGATAGCCATGTTATTGCAAAGGCTTTGTACGTCTTCTATGATGTGCGTAGAAAGGATAACTACCACATTTTCAGAGATTTCGCTGAGGAGATTGTGAAAACGGTTTCTTTCACCAGGGTCAAGTCCTGCCGTAGGCTCATCTACAATGATAAGCGAAGGATTGCCCAAAAGTGCCTGCGCAATGCCAAAACGCTGTTTCATTCCACCCGAAAAATTGCCGAGATTTTTGCCTTTATGCTCCCACAAATTCGTTTTGTGCAGCAAAGCTTCTACGGTTTCTTTGCGCTCTTTGCCGTTAGAAATGCCTTTGAGTTGGGCAAAATGGTCGAGCAGCATAACGGCATTTACACGAGGATACACGCCAAATTCCTGCGGCAGATAGCCCAAAGTCCTACGAATGGCATCATGTTGTGTGAGAACATTTATTTCATTGAAAGCGATTTCGCCCGCATCTGCCTCCTGCAAAGTGGCGATAGTGCGCATAAGGGAGGATTTTCCTGCCCCATTTGGACCAACTAAGCCAAACATTCCCGCCTCGATTTCGAGGGAAACGTCATTCAATGCCTTGACCCCGTTGGGATATTGTTTGTTGAGATTACGAATAGATAGCTTCATTTTTGTGGTGTTTTTCGCGCAGATAAACGCAGATAAGAGCAGATTTCGCAGATGAAAGAGAGGAAATGTCGGTAATAGGTTGTTTTTGAATCGGAAATATTACAAAAACGGAAACTTTAAGGAATTTAAGTAAAGGTTGGGGGCATCTTACAGGACTTAGCTAATGACATCAGGACTTGGTAAATCCATTTACGTTTAATAGGGTGGCGCACCTTTAAAAGGCGCGCCACCCTATTAATAGTCCCGTAGGGACGGCGATATTTATAGAAAAAAAATAAACCCGTCAGGCTGTTGAAACCTGACGGGCTTTATTTTTTGCGAAAAAAAATCAATAATTATTCAACATAATAGGCATAATCAACATCAACATATTTTCGCCTTCTTCTTGCTCCTCTGGCAACACAATCCCTGCGCGATTCGGTACAGACATCTCCATTTTGAGGTTAGGGGTTTCTACATTTGATACAATTTCCATCAAAAAAGTAGCATTAAACCCAATCTCCATAGGCTCGCCGTCATACGTGCAACGCAAAATTTCTTTTGCCTCATTTGCATAGTCCAAGTCTTCCGCAGAGATTTCCATTTCATTGGTTTTGAGCGAAAAACGGACTTGATGCGAAATTTTATTGGCAAAAATATTCATCCGTTTCAAAGAACCTAACAAGTCTTGTTTGCTCACAAACAACACATTAGGGTTTTCTTGTGGAATCACATTTTCGTAGTTCGGATATTTTTGGTCAATCAAGCGGCACACCATCGTCAAAGTATCTGTTACAAAAAAAGCGTTATTTTCATTGTAAAAAACCTTCATATCCTTGTTGTCATTAGAGTCTAAGGAATTTTTGATAAGCAACAAGGCTTTTTGTGGAACGATGAATTTCGTAGCAGTCGTTACCGTCAAATCGGGACGTATATAACGTACCAAACGATGTGCGTCAGTGGCGACAAAAGTTGCCCCTTCTTCGCCGAGATTGAACAACATGCCATTCAAAGCCGCTCTATCTTCGTCATTAGAAGCAGCAAATAGCACCCGATTGATGGCGCGCATCAATACAGGGGTAGGAATTTGAATGTGGTCTAAGTCCGCAGGAGAAGGAATTGGGGGGAAATTGTCGCCATTTTCGCCGCTAATTTTATATTTTCCTGTATCAGAAAGGATTTCTATCCCAAAGTTCACGTCATCAATGCTAAAAGTGAGGGGTTGGTCAGGCAAGGCTTTGAGAATATCTTGTACGATTTTAGCAGGCACTGCGACCATTATTGCATTTCCACGAGATTCTATGCCCAATTTCACTTGCATAGAGTTTTCGAGGTTGGTGGTAGAAATCACAAGCTGATTTTCTTTGATGTCAAAGAGAAAATTCTCGATGATAGGCAACATGGATTTGGAAGGAATTGCGCCTGCCACACGCCCTAATTGACGTGCAAGTGCCGTAGAATTGACGATAAAGTTCATATATACTTTCGTTGTATGTGGAAATGTGTATAATGTGTTTTATTTTCTGATATACCACAGAAAAAGTAGGCAAAATTAGTAATTTTTTGGGAGATAGTACAAAAAAAACACAAAAAATATTTTTAGAAACTTGGGTTCACGCAGATAAACGCAAATTTGAGCGCAGATTTCCACAGATAGAGACAAATTTGCGTGAAATCTGCGTCCATCTTCTGCGAAAATCTGCGTGAAATCTTACCTTTTATTTCACTTTCAACTTCTCGCCCGGCGTGAGCATAGTCGCTGCAGTCCCATTCAATTTGCGCAAATCATTGACCGTTATGCCATATTTTTTGGCGATTTCCCACAAAGTATCCCCCGATTTTACGGTATGAAAAGCCTCTTTTGCCTTAGGTTTTGCGGCAGCAGGAGGCGTTACTTTTGTGAGCGGCTTTGTAACAGCTGCGACAGGTTTTGCAGGAGTTTTGGCAATTGCAGGTGTTTTGCTCGCTACACCCCTTACATTTGTAGGAGAAGGCTCTGCTTTTTCTGCCAAAAAAGATGCCCCTATTGCGACCTCTCCCACCAAATTCCCATTTTGGGTATAGCCTTCATTTTGCGAAGTTCTAGCAGGTGCGCTCACGACTTCGGAAGTATAGGCATTTGCCGCCGTAGAAACGACAGGCGTAGAAAGATATGCAGTTGCGCTTGTCGAAGGATATTCGGTAACGGTGTAGCCTGTGGAATAAGAACTGTACATTTTGCGGCTGTATTTTTCGGAAATCAGGTAGGCATTCGCAGCAAAATACGTGGCTACACTGTGCGGAACTCTCACGACATAGTCTTCGTAAGACGAATACGGAATAATGCCCATTTTGATTTCTGGATTCAGATTGCGCAACTCGTCATAAGAAGTTCCTGTCATTTCTGCAATGTTATAGAGTGAAATATCCAAACCTTTGACATGAATACTGTCTTGAACTAAGGTAAAATCGGCTCTTATCGGATATAAATTGTGTTCTTCGGCATAATGAAAAGCATAGACAACAGCAATAAAAGCAGGTACATAACCGCGCGTTTCGGCTGGAAGGTAATCCCGAATCGCCCAATAATCTGCTACCCCTCCTGCGCGGGCAATGGCTTTTTTTACATTGTTAGGTCCGCAATTATACGAAGCCAAAGCTAACAACCAATCGCCAAAAACGCCATGATATTTTTTGAGGTAAGCCATAGCAGCTTTCGTAGATTTGTAGGGGTCTTTTCGTTCATCTATATACGAATCTACCCGCAAACCATACTCCTGCCCTGTCGCCAACATGAATTGCCACAAGCCTGTAGCTCCCGCACGTGAGCGCGCATGAGGGTTCAAAGCACTTTCTACAATGGTCAAATATTTGAGTTCCATAGGCATTTGCATTCTGTCCAATTCCTCCTCTATAAGCGGAAAATAAACGTCCGTCAAGCCCAACATTTTCTGCACTTGGTCTCTTTTTTCCAAGGTATAAACATCTATATAACGTTGCACATACGAGTTGTAGGTCAAAGGCACAACGCTCCGAATGTTTTGCATTCTTTCGGACACTACAGCAGTTGTATAAACAGGCACGTCTTTTTTGTCTAACTGATACATTGGGGTGTTTACCTCGTCCGTTGCATGTATTTTGTAAGAATAATCCTTTTCTAACAAAGTAATCAACTCTTTAATCGGTTCTTCTTCAGAGGTGTAATTGGAAATCAAACTATAGCTCATGTTCAACTGTGCGAAACCGAGCGCGGGCAGCAGCCCAAACAGGCATTGTAGTACCTTTTTTTTCATTTCAATGTGCAGATAAATGTGTGAATGAGGTCGAGAAAGCCTTTTTTTGCAAAAGTTTCGCAAGATATATTACTCTTCCTTCAAAAGAAAGAAAAAAGTGAAAATTTGCGTAATTTGGGCATTTTTTTTGCGGATAGAGGATATTTTGATTACTTTTGCAAAAAGTATAGCTGAACGGTTTTTCAAACCGCCCTCCATACAGCCTTAATTGCGGTTTGAAAAACTGCGCAACTATTATTATGTCAAACTTTAGTATTTGGAAACTTGCCAAACTCAACAAACGTTTTGGATTGAAGCGAAAACTGGCTATGCCCGTAGAAATCACTTGGAAAAGTGCGGATATAATTTTGCCTGAACATGACAGGTATTTTTTGAACAAAATGCAAAAATCTTTGGACGATAATATTTTTTTCTGGAATGAGACCGAGCTAATTCAAAATTTTATCGGACCTGTTTTTGCATGGGTAAGTTTTAGCAGCGAAAATTCCAATATCTTTAATGAACGTTCATTTCAAGCGGTAGTAGATGGCGAAGAACTCAAAGGCGAGCCTGATGCGATGATAGCTTCGGGACATGACGAGCCTGAAAAGCCTTTTTTTTGCTTTCAAGAATATAAGAAGGAGGTTAATTCTGATGGAGACCCCGCTGGACAGTGTTTGGCTGCCATGTTAGCTGCGCAAGAAATCAATGAGTATCAATATCCTGTCTATGGCATATATGTAGTGGGGCAAAATTGGTATTTCATCACCTTAAAGGGCAAGGAATACGGCATTTCTCCTTCGTTTTCTGCGGTTTCTGATGAGATTTATGACATCTACCAAAAGCTATTATGGCTCAAAGAAACTATTTTTGCGTGGGTAAATGTGGAGAATTGAAAATTAGCCCTAAGCCTAATTTTATAGGCATCTTCAATCATATCAATATACACAAAATGACAACAAAAATGATTTTTCCACTTCTGCCGCTGCTTTCTTTTTTGGCGGCTTGTGACCCAAAACCAAATGTACCTGTGACGGAAATCTTGTACACAATGCCCGAAGAAAGCGAAACGCACGAGGGTACTTGGTTGCAGTGGCCCCACGAATATCAATACGGGCTTTCCTATCGCAATCGCATCGACCAAACGTGGGTGGACATGACGCAAGCCTTAGTTTCAAGCGAAAAAGTGCATCTCATTGTATATGATGCGACCGAGCAAGCAAGGGTAACAACGATGCTCAATAATGCTGGCGTTTCGCTTGCGAATGTTGAGTTCAAGGTTTTTCAGACAGATGATGTTTGGACAAGAGACAATGGACCTATTTATGTAAGGGACAAAAGTGGGAATTTGGTGATTGAAGATTGGGGCTTCAATGGTTGGGGCAGCAAGGCAGAATATGACAAGTGCAATGCAATCCCTGCGAAGGTTGGCGCAGACCAAAGCAGGACGGTTGTTGACCTCAATAGCACCATGATAAACGAAGGAGGCTCTGTAGAAATAGACGGGCATGGGACGCTAATGGCTTGCAAAAGTTCTATTTTAAATAACAATAGAAATTCGGGTATGACTCAAGCAAAAGTGGAGGAGAATTTCACGAAATACTTGGGTGTAACCAATTTTATCTGGTTGGACGGGGTCGCAGGGCTTGAAATAACCGATATGCACATTGACGGTTTTGCAAGGTTTGGCAATGCAACTACTATCGTAACAATGTCCACAAATGACTTGTTAGATTGGCAAGTGAAACAGGCTGATATTGACAAATTGAATGGAGCAAAAAACAAAAGTGGAACAGCTTATACGTTTGTAACATTGCCTTTAAGCCAAAATAATGTAGTAACCACTTATGGGGAGAATTTGGGCTACAAAGGCTCTTATGTAAACTATTATATTGCGAATACAAAGGTCTTGGTTCCCAATTACAACGACCCCAATGACGCAGTTGCCAACAGTTTGATTCAGGCATTGTATCCCACAAGAACCGTTGTGGGGATTGATGTGAGAAATCTGTATGCAAATGGCGGCATGATTCATTGTGTAACGCAGCAGCAACCGCAATAAAAAAAAGCGGATAACCCAAACAGGGCTTACGCACTTGCCCCGAATTTTCACGAATTAGGGCTGTTAATTCGTGCTATTCGCGGCTATTTTTTTTTGCGCAAATCCTAATAAACCAAAATTCTTTTCCATGCTTCACGTTCACACATTTACCTTCAATCCTTTTGCATTTTGTTTGCAAGATTGGGAAAGATTCAGTATATTTGTAACGTTATAATATTTTATACAATATGATTATGTCGCATTTAAAGCACAAATCCGAAGAAAACCTAAAATCAGCCAATTTGCTCATCAGCGAATCTTTATATAGTCCCAGCATTCACTGCGCTTATTATGCTTGCGTTCAATACATGCTGCATATTTTGCATACTAAATATAGCATGACACAAACAGAAATAGAAAGGGAACAAAAAGAGAATTCAATAGAGCTAAATGCGGGTTTTCATGCTTGGTTGATTAATAAGTTTTGTTTGTTATTGATGGCAAATAAGGAAGCGGCAAGAAAAAATGAGAGTAGAATTTTTTATAATGATATAATCAACTTAAAATCTACTCGAATTCATGCGGATTACAACCATCTTGAGATAAGCAAACTGAAATCAACAGATTCTTTGATGACCGCCGAAAAACTTATCAAAATACTCAACACTTACTTTAACCTATAAATATGACAGCGTCCCAAACATTCATTGTATCAGAATTAGATAAAGTAGTTGGAAAATTTTCTGCTATTCAAATAAGATATGAGTTTATTTCTTTTGACAATACGCATCATATAGAAGTTCTTCCTGCTGTTATATTTAAGCAAAATGAGGCGTATATTGCGGCAGAAAATGCGCTACGCTTTGCATTTATCGAAAAATTCCCGCATGAAAATATCGCTTTTGGAACAGAGGATTCTCTCTATAATCTAACAAAACCTTGCTATGAGAAAAAAGGACTGTTGTATGAGGTAAATGAACTCAGACTTTCTCATCAGCTTCTATAAAAGCGGATACTCCTCTTATTTCATAAACCAAAATTCTTTTCTATGCTTCACGTTCACACATTTACTTTCAATCCTTTTGCCGAAAATACCTACCTGCTCTATGACGACACGCATACCTGCGTATTGATAGACCCAGGTTGCTATATGGAATTGGAGCAAAACATGGTCCTTGATTTTATCATCAAAAAGGAACTAAAATTGGACAAAATCCTCTGCACACATGGGCATATTGACCATATTTTGGGCAACGATTTTTTGAAAAAACACTACAATGTCCCTATCATTGCTCACCCACTTGCCGAAAAAGAAATGCAAATGGCACTACAATATGGCGCAATGTATGGCATTCCTTTAAAGACTACCCCCATGCCCGATAGCTTTGTGAATGAAGGAGATACGATTCATTTTGGCGAAACAATATTAGATGTTTTGTTTACGCCCGGACATTCCGCAGGGCATATTAGTTTTTTGCATAGCGAAAGTAAGCGCATTTTTTCGGGAGATGTACTGTTTGACGGCAGTGTAGGAAGGTGGGATTTGCCGGGCGGGAATTTCGATATTTTGATGGACACTATTCGCAAAAAATTGATGAGTCTTGATGATGACACAAAAGTGTATCCCGGACATGGCGCAATGACTTTGATAGGGCGCGAAAGGGAGATGAACCCGTATCTTAGGTAGGCAACCCCTTCGAGGGGTTAGCACCCGCTCGAAGGGTTGCTTACTCAAACCGATTTAGTTTTGCTGCCCTTCGAGTGGTCGCAGACCCTCGAAGCGGCTTTAACCTAAATAATTAAAAAATGCCACATTTTACCCTCGATTTCCCCCATATATCACTTGCGTTTGCAGAAATAGGGACAGGCAAAAATATCTTGCTTTGCGCACATGGCTACAAGCAAACCAAAGAAGTCTTTATCGAGCTTTTTGACAAAGTGCCAAGTGGTTGGAAAATCCTATCTTTTGACCAACCTATGCACGGAGAAAGTATATGGGAAAACGAAGAAATAGGCTTTGATGCAGCCTTTTTTCCGCTTTTATGGGAAAAACTCATAGAACGCTATCCTGCTGCAACATGGCATTTATTAGGCTTTAGTATGGGTGGAAAAACCGCCATGATGCTGCAAAAAACTGCCCCTGTTCCCATTCCCAAAATGCTATTTATTGCGCCTGCAGGAGTCCTCACGCACCCTTTAACGCAGTTTTTTTCCTATCATTTTTGGGGGTCGAAAATCTTTACCTTTTTCCTGAAAAAACCCTATCTCATTTTGCCCATTTTTGAGCTTCTGAATAAGCTGAAAATGATGCGCCCTTTTTCCTATCGTTTTGCCAAATCTCAATTTGAGCCGAAGGAAAATAGGGAATATATGCTGAAATTTGTGCCGATTTATCGCAGGTTTCACTTTTCTTTTGAAAAATATGCCCAATATCTGACTACACAACCGATAGAATTGTATGTGCTGTGGGGAATGGAAGATGAGGTGTTACCTGCAAAACAGGCGAATTACCTTCAAAAGCATCTTCAAACAGCGAATATTATGCTTTTACCCAAGCAAAAACACAATATTATAACGACAAATAAAGGCATTGTGGCGGCGTGGATAAAGACTATTTTGACACAAAAAAATAATTTTGATTTATAAATTGCATATCTCAAAATATCTCCCTACCTTTGCGACCTCAAAATTTAGAACATCATGAGCAAAAGAACATTTCAGCCAAGTAGAACGAAACGCAGAAATAAACATGGCTTTAAAGCCAGAATGTCCTCTGCAAACGGACGCAAAGTACT
>JAYUZN010000132.1:0-1541 GCA_043751755.1 Bacteroidota bacterium
TTGGGCTTGCTGACTTGTGCCGTTTTGGTAACAAGTACAGGCTATATTGCGCTGCATGTTACACGTACTTGCGAATACGATTCCCTGTTGATAGGCGAAATGGTTGTATATGCACTGGCATTTTTTCGCTATACACAAACCGAAAAAAACAAATGGCTCTACCTCTTTTTTATCGCCCTGACCTTTGCAGGACTCACAAAGGGCATTGCAGCCTTGATAGCTATGCCGGGTATTGCGCTTTATGCGTTGTTATCTCAAAAAATACTTTCTTTGCTCAAAAATAAACATAGCTATGTTGGAATGGCGATTTTTGTGTGTTTTGTAGGCGCTTATTACCTTGTGAGAGAATCGCTTACGCCGGGCTATTTGGCTATTATGTGGGAAAATGATGCTGCTGGGCGTTTTAAAGCCGTTTCAGAAGTGTATGAAACAAGTGCGTATTGGTATTTGGAGTTGATAGAAAGAGAGGGATTTCACTATTGGCTGTTGGGCGTTCCTATAGGTTTGTATGTGGGATATGCGCATAAAGATAAACATATTCAGCAATTAACATTGTTTTCTTTCTGTTTTTGCGCTTGCTATTTGCTTATTATTTCTTTGTCAAAAACCAAACTGCCTTGGTATCATGCGCCGCTTTATCCTTTTATGGCACTTTGGGTAGCCCTTGCGATACGCCATTTTTTTCAGTTTATCAAAGATTCTGTGAACTTCAATAAAGGATTGAGATACCCGTATTTTGCGCATGTTTTATTGTTATTATTGTTTATTTCTCCCTATTTTGCCATTATGTCGCAAGTATATTTTCCTAAATATCCTACGGCTGCTGTTGAAGAATATGGCTTTGAAATCAGTGATTGGCTGCGCAAAAACCCGAAAACGGACTTGACAAAATATGTGCTGTTGTATCGGGGATATGCGCCGCATCTAAGTTTTTATACGACCTATATTAAGCCTATTGCAACAAAGTCTTTGGAGGAATTGACGGTAGGAGACGTGGTTGTTGTGGTGCAAAACGACTTAAAAGAGGCTTTGAAAACCCGTTTTGTTCTTCGAAAAATAAAGGCTGAAGAATTTATGGAGATATGGGAAATTGTAGAGAAAAAGGAGGGGTAAGGAAAACATCTAAGCCACACTTTTTCTTTTAGGACTTACGCAAAAGTTGGTTTTATAGCCACGAATTGCACTAATTTTCACGAATTTGGGCTGTTAATTCGTGAAAATGCGTGTAATTCGTGGCAAAATGCGTAAGTCCTGCCTTTCTTAGTTTCCTTCGTGCCTTAGTGGTAAATGATGATTTTATCCTTTTCGTGTTCCTAACGAGATTTCCCCTAAAAATGCACCAACCATTTTCCTATCTCCGCCACAACATCTTGAATGCCATTTTCAGCGATTTTGAGCAGCACATTTTGAATCCCTGTTTTGCCCGTTGCCAAACCAAAATTCTGAAACCCTTTCCATACTTGTTTCAGTTTGCTTTCCGTAGGCGACTGCAACAATTCGGCTATTTTTGCCAAAATCTGGTCTTTTTGGGCTTTGTCTAT
>JAYUZN010000133.1:0-6485 GCA_043751755.1 Bacteroidota bacterium
TATATTGATAGCGGCAAAGTACGGGTTTTTTCTATCAACAGCATCAACAATGAAAGTTGGCTGAACAAGGAAATGGCAGGCGCGCATCAGGCTATTCGCCACAATCAATTCAATGAGTACGTTTATAATGAGGTCGTGCCTTTTATCAAAAATGCCACTTCGCCCGAAACGCCGATTATTCTCTGTGGGGCTTCATTTGGGGCTTTGCATAGCTTGAATTTATTTATGAAACGCCCCGATTTGATTGATGGCGTGATTGCGATGAGTGGGGTCTATGATTTGACGGAATATACAAATGGCTATTTTGATGACCAAGTGTATTTCAATTCGCCTTTGCACTATCTTTCTAATTTGACAGACCACAGCATTTTGGAGCAAATACGTAAGAGCAAACATATTCATGTCTTGACAGGCAGCGGCGATTACGAAGACCCTGATGCGTCTAAGAAATTTGCGCGAATTATGTTTGATAAAGGCATAAACTATGAATTAGATGTGTGGGGCAAGGACTGGAAACATGACTGGCCTACTTGGCGCGCTATGTTGCCGTTGTATTTGGAGACGCGGTTTTGAGCTTTTGTAGGGTGGCGCACTTTTGAAAGGTGCGCCACCCTATTTCCCCCCTAAAATAGCCTCTTATTCCTCGTAGCCTCCCTGCATTTCCCTATTTGCACGCTCTATCAAGTCCCCAAACTGCTCTTGTATTTTTTTGAGTTCTGCGGGCTGTTTGCTACGTTGATAGTAGTTCATCAGCACCTGCATAGCCGCAAGTTCGTTATTTTTCTTGCCATAATACAGTTTTTGCCCATCATAATAGGTTAGGTTTTTGTCGCACCAATCTATCGCAAAATCTATACATTCCTTTCCTTTGTCCTTCATGTCAAGGCGATTGTAGATTTCGCCCATTTTTACCACCAAATACGCATCAGGACGGAGTTGTTTGTAGGGGCAAACAGAGTCCAATTTGGTAATTACATTCTTAGCTTTTAGCTTGTATTCTGCTGCTAATGTGAGGTTTATATTGCTCGTGTCCATTTTGGTAATAGGTTGATTTCTGGCATCTAACACAGGTTTTCCTGCTGCATCTATTACCTGCATTTCTCTGCCGTTTTCGGCAACTTCTGCTTGGTCAAGGTAGCGAGTAGCGAGGCGAATGAAGGTGTTGTAATAGTTGCCCAACATACGGCGCGTGTTTTCGTCATAATAAATATTAGGGTTATTTAAGTTCCTGAATCTGAACTTGCCCATCATATTTTCATACATCAAATCTTCGCGCAAACTGCCGCCAAAACCTTCTGCTCTATCCACATCATCTGCTTTCTTGACAGGAACAATGCGATATGCCAAACCTTCTTGACGCAAATTTGGCTCTAAGCCAAGGAAACTCGAAGGAGAAACGGTGTTTGCAAAGTAAACAGGGCGTTTCCAACCTTGTTTCGCTACATTTTCCATCAAATTCTTAATCAAAATATCTGCCAACATCAAAATACGTCCGCCGCCTTCTTTGCGGGTAGGAATCGTCCATGTCATAGGAGATTTTACATATTTGGCTTCCTCTTCATTAATCATTTTATCCGCTAACAATTGCTGCGTATTGACGGGCAAAGAAACGTTGATTTTATCCGTTTGATATTCTTTGTACTGCCGCATCGTGCCTGTATATTCAATTTCTTTCAAGGTGATGGGCAAAGGCTCAGAATCATTCATTTTCAGCTTCATATGGTTGATATACCAATCTGTATTGACATAGCTCAAACACAAAACCCGCACATCTGTACGTATGCCTTCTACTTCCTGCGCATACCACAAAGGGAAAGTATCATTGTCGCCATTGGTAAATAACACTGCATTTGGGGCAAGGGAATTGAGCAAATTGTAGGCAGAATCGGGGCAAACATAGTTTCCTGCACGCGAATGGTCATCATAGTTTTGGCTAATCATCAACACAGGGGCAATCATGCCTATTCCTGCGGAAACGTAGGCAGAAGCCCCTTTTAGGTATTTTTCCAACAAGTCATAGATTGCCACAACCGCCAATCCTATCCAAATGGCAAAGGTCTGAAAAGAGCCTGCAAAGGCATAATCCCGTTCGCGCGGCTGCATAGGCGGCTGATTGAGGTACACCAAAATGGCAAAACCTGTAAAGAAAAACAGCAATCCTACGACAATGGCATTGTTTGGGTCTTTGCGCACCTGCCAATAAATTCCTAACAATCCTAACAAAAGAGGAATGAAGAAATAATGGTTTTTGGCTTCGTCATTTTTGACTGTATTTGGCATTTTTGCATTTCTGCCAAAATTCAGCCCACTTTCCCAACCCGCATCTTGAATATCACTTTCTCGTCCTGCAAAATTCCACATAAAATAGCGGAGATACATATGCCCAATTTGATATTGGAAAAAGAAACGTATATTATCGCCACTTGAGGGCTTGTCGTCCATCGGATTGCGGGCATCACTTCCTTTATCTGTTACAAAGTTAATGTAGCCATAAGGACCTGCTGTATAGCGACTTCTGTCCCACATACGTGGAAAAAACCGTTTTTGATACACAGGTTTTGGCTTTTCGCCAATCTCTTTATATTTTTGGGTTTTGGCATCTATCACATATTCTTTGGTTTCTCGGTCATAATCTACGGGCGAATCTGTGTAATATTGTCCAAACAAAATGGGGAAATCGCCATATTGTTCCCGTTTCATATAGCTCAAAAAAGTATGCACATCAGCAGGGTCGTTTTCGTCAATCGGAGGGTTTGCATTGGAACGAATCGGAATCATTGTATAAGTCGCCAAACCCATATAAATCATCAAAACACTTAGTAATGAAATATTTAACAAAACATTATGGGTTTTGGTGCTGTAATAAAGTCCATATATAATGCCACCTGCCAGCAATAGCAAGGTAAACACAAGTCCACTTCCCAAAGGCATTCCAAAGCCTGATTCTACTTTGCCTCTTATCGTTCCTACAAAAATTTGCTCTACCCACCAAGCTACATCAAAGGTAAACAAAATGATTCCAAACTGCACAATCGCCAATATAACAATAGAAATAGCACCTGTAAGCAGGAAGCTACTCCATTTGAAGTTGTATTTTTTGAAATAATAAATGAAAGCTAAGGTAGGAATCGTAAGCAAGTTCAATAAGTGAACCCCGATAGAAAGCCCCATCAAATAGGCAATCATGACCAACCATTTCTCATTTCCAACCTCATCTGCCCTCGCCTCCCATTTGAGCATCGCCCAAAACACGATAGCCGTAAAAAACGAACTCATCGCATATACCTCCGCTTCCACGCCATTGAACCAAAAAGAATCGGAAAAAGCACAAGCAAACGCCCCCACCATTCCTGCTCCTAACAATACAACACTTTGAGAAAAAGAAGGGGTTTCCTCTTTTTTCAAGAGCATTTTTCCTGCCAACCTTGTCGTAATCCAAAACGTGAATAAAACGGTAAAAGCAGTAGCCAAAACGCTTAACAAGTTCACCATAAAGGCAACTGTTTCGGGTTTGCTTGCAAACATGGCAAATACCCGCCCAAGCAAAAGAAAAAAGGGTGCGCCAGGGGGGTGTGGCACTTCAAGTTCATTGGCGCAAGAAATAAATTCTCCACAATCCCAAAAGCTCGCTGTAGGAGCCATCGTACTTAGATATACAAGCAGCGTAATGGCAAATACTACCCAACCGGTAATGTTATTCAGTTTTTTAAAATCCATATTATGGTTGTAAAATGTGTTTTTTCAGCTATTGCGTAAACCCCTTAGGGCAGGTTTATTGAATAAAGGGCAAAAGTAGGCGTTTTTTTGTATTTTTTCCAAAAAAATCCATATTTCAGGAAAAATATTCTGGGAAGGGGGAAAATGAGGGCAACCTTTTTGGGAAAAGTCTCGGGATAGCTGCCGCAAGCGTCCGCTTGTGGCAGTTTCTTGAAGCGTCCGCTTGTGGCAGTTTCTTGAAGCGTCTGCTTCTATCCTCGAAGCGAACGCTTCAAGAAAGGAGGTACAAGCGGACGCTTGCACCAGCAATGCAACAAATATCTTAACCTTGTTTATTTAGTCAGTGCTACTTATCTATAATCTGTGAATATCTCTTCTGACCATACAAGCCCCTATTTATACCAAAAAAACCGTATTTAATACAACTCACACACAAAAAATAAAATCACTTCCTATTCTTTCCGTAATTCGTAATTTCTCCATTATAACACACTTTTCCATGAAAAAACGACTACCTCCTTTCGCTTTTCTATGCTTATTGCTCATTATGGGCTGCCCATCAAAACCGCCTACAGAGGAAATAATTGGCAATGACCACAAATACAAAGCCTTAGATTCCCTTGTAAATGCCCAAATAAGTGCGGGAAACATGAAAGGCTTGAGTTTAGCCGTCATTAGCGGACAAAAAATAGACTATGTAAAAAGCTACGGCTATGCCGACATTCGCCATTCTGTACATATAGGAACGCAATTTGATACGATTCCCGTACAGATTTCTACCCAATTTATGACCTTAGAAAATGCCTATCCTTTTTTGGCTACAGCTTTGTTTCAGTTACAAGAAAAAGGAAAAATAAATCTCTCTGCCAACATTAATCGTTACCTGTCTTTTGCCGTCATAAACCCCCATTTTCCGCAAGATTCTATAACGATTGCCATGCTTTTGTGTGGTGTTTCTGCTATCAAAGACAACTATTTGCCCAAAAACACAGGCGACTCTCCCATAAAACTCAAAGACTATCTCAAAGCCTATTTGCCAATAGATGGCGTTTATTATAGCCCCAATAACTATGCAACAACTGCCCCTGGCACTACTCCCCTACCCTCTTATATTGGCATGGCGTTGGCGGGCTATGTAGTGGAAGAAGTAACGGGAATTTCTCTCAATGACTATTGCAAAGCCTATATTTATCCCTCCTTAGGCATATACAATTGTAGCTGGTTTTTGAGCGAATTAGACACAAATGACGTGGCTGCCCCCTACCGTTTTCAGGGAAATAGCTATGTGAGAATGCCACATTATGGCTTTCCCTACTATCCCGCAGGGCAGTTGCGAATCAGCGCAGAGCATAGTGCAAGATGGTTATTGGCTTTGCAAAATGAAGGTAACTATCTGCAAGGTAGGATTTTACAGGCTGCGAGTGTGGCGCAAATGAAAACAAAGCCTTTTGCGGCGATTGCCCCTCATGCGGCGTTTGGCTGGAGGTATTGGCAGGAAAATGGGAGAACTTTGTTAGGAAATTCTGCCACAGGAATAGGGGTTTGCAACCTCATGTTTTATGATACCCTTACAAAGGCAGGGGTGGTTATTTATGGGAATGCAGATAGTGCTTTGCTTAGGACAAAGGCAATTATGGGGAAGGCTTTGGAATTAGCGGATTGAACCGTCTTATGGTAGCCCTTTGCCATGGCAAAGGGCTGCTATAAGACGGTTTTGCATAAGTCCTCCATTTGCTCAACTCTGCGGTTAAATCTGCTCAACTCTGCGTGAAATATCTTCCGCAAACTCCCACAAGTTCTCATACATTTCATCTATCAAAGGACTCTCTTTTTCCCCATCTGTGGCAATAAAAACCGTTTTCATGCCTGCATTTCTCCCAAATTCCATATCAGAAAGACTATCTCCTACCATCACCGACTGCGAAAAATCGATTTCAGGAAAATCCTTTTTTGCCTGTAAAGCCATGCCTATTTGCGGTTTTCGGCAATCACAATTATCTGTTTTGAGGTGCGGACAAACATAAAAAGCAGCTATTTTTCCGCCTTTATCAGCTATTTCTGCTGCAATAAAAGCATGTATTTCTGCCACATTTTCCATAGAAAAATAGCCTTTTCCTACCCCTTGTTGATTGGTTATCACCAAGATACGTTCAAAATACTGCGACAAAAGTGCAATCGCTTCTGCTGCTTGCGGCTGCCATTCGCATTGCGACAAGTTGCGCACATAGTCGCCGACTATTCGCTTGTTAATTACGCCATCTCTGTCTAAAAATAGGAACATTAGTAAATGAAAAATGGAAAATAAGAAATGAAAAATAAGAAATGAAAAATGAGAAATGAGAAATGAGAAATGGGTAAATAACTTGATGATTTTATAGTCCCGTAGGGACGCGATATTTATAGGAAAAAACATGCCCCGCTCCCCCTCTTGTTTTTCGTGCAAGCACGAAAAACGCAATAAATTGGGGGGGAATTCCATTTTCTATAAATATTTCGTGCCTACGGCACTAAGAAAGGCTCAAAATGACTGCTATAACTAAATCATCAAGTTATTTGATTTTCAATCCTATGACGAAATGCGATAAAAAATATTTTGTTGAAAAAGCAGAATATATCAATAAGATGTGCTATCTTTGGTGTTTAACATAAGCAAATTATTATGGACGGAAGAATTATTACGATAGATGCAGAAATTTTAGGAGGTACTCCTGTTTTTAGTGGCACAAGAGTACCCATTAGAAATCTGTTTGACTATCTTTCAACTGGTG
>JAYUZN010000134.1:0-1743 GCA_043751755.1 Bacteroidota bacterium
CGCATTATCTGCCCAAAATGTCTTTCAAAATGTGCGTCAAAAAAATCCAACATTTGTATCAAATTCATTCGTCCCGCAAAAGGGTGGCGAAAAAGCTCCTTTTCAATGGCATCTTCGGGAAGGCTGAGGCAAAGCTGTAGCAAGGCGGCGCGTGTGCGTTCCCACTTTTCGGCACTTTCTTGTAGGCTTGCGGTCTCAGGCAGTTCAGCCGTAAAAGGCGGTGCTTTGAACTTTATAGGCGATTTCAAAAAAAGAGTGAGCAAGAAACTGCGCACGCTATGCAAAAAACCTGCTTGAGGAACTTGGGAAATATCCTTTGTTTTTTTCTGCAAATAGGCAAGCGTTCCTGTTTCGGCTTGTATCAAATGATGAATCACTTGAATAGCAGACCAGCCTCCATCAGCCCGTTTGCGGTTGAGGTTTTCGGCTGAATAAGGAATCAACTGTTGAAACAAGTCTTTGCGGCTCGTTTCAAGGCGTTGAAAGTGGGTAAGAAAGGCAGATTTCATTGCTTATTTTTTTGTTTTGCAATACAAAACATGTCATTTCTTTAAGAAATGACATGTTTTACAGGAAAAATAATTACTTATCTCAACAAAGTTATTGTTCCGCCCCGTTTGAGCGTATTTCCATTATTCAAACGGGCATTGACTACGTAGGTATAAACCCCTTCAGGTGCGGGCTGCCCCTTAGAAGTGCCGTCCCATGATTCTACAATCGAATTGAGTACCGTAATCTCCCTGCCCCAACGGTCAAAAATAATCATTTTGAAATCCTCTACGCCTTCGCCAATGCACAAAAAGAAATCGTTATTCCCGTCCCGATTCGGCGTAAAAGCATTGGGAATATACAATGCCCCGTCAGGCACAATTATAAACGGTCCTAATACATAAATCGATGAACAGCCTACGCTATTGAAAGCGACTAAGGTAACAATGTATGCCCCTGCTTCGTGATAGATATGATGCGGGTTTCTGCCATTGCCTTGCTCTCCATCACCAAAATCCCAACTATAAGCCACTGCCCCCGTAGAGAGGTTGTTAAACTGTATATCTGCTTGAGACAAAAGAATATCCGTATTTATTTCTGCATCTGCTGTAAATAGGGCTTCGGGAGTGGCGATATTTGGCACATTGATGCTTGTCCCTATTCTACAGCCATTCGCATCTGTGGCGACTATCCCATATAGGTTGGCAACCAAATTGCTAATCGTGGTAGTAGTTTGCGGCGGCGTAGTATTCCAAGAATACGTATAAGGCGGAACTCCCCCAGAAACCGCTACCGTTGCCGTTCCATTTGCCTGTTCGCAGGTTTCGGGCGTGAAACTGCGGTCAATCTCCAATGCTGGCGGCTGATTGATAGTGATAGTATCTGTTTGTTGGCAGCCTTTTCCATCATTTATGACAACTATATACGTGCCAATGCCTACATTGTGAAGGTCTTGCGTAGTAGTCCCATTCGACCAGCTATAATTATAGGGATTGAAACCGCCCGTAATTTGCAGGTCTATATTGCCTGTATTTTGCCCAAAACACTTGACATCAGCCCCTGTGAGCGTATAGGTGAAAGTAGGCACAAAAGGCACAAAAAAGGTCATAGTTGCCGAACAGCCCGTAGGCTTATTGACTGTTAAAGTATAAAAGCCACTTGTCAAACCTGTGAGAAAAGTTGGGTCATTGCCCAACACAGCCCCAGCAGCATTTGTCCAAGTATAAGTGCTTCCTATCAAATCATTGACAATGG
>JAYUZN010000135.1:0-1557 GCA_043751755.1 Bacteroidota bacterium
CCCATAAATGTTTTCTTTATGTAATAAATCACTGCCCAACGCTCTTGTGGCGTAACTTGCGAAGCATAAGAACCCATTAAGTTTTTGCCATAAGTGATGCTATGAAACATCTGACCTTGTGTGAGTGCCGCTTTTGAAGAATAAGAGTTGGGGGTAGGATATTTGTCGTTTTTGACGATAGTTCCTTGTCCGTCTCCTTGTTCACCATGACAAACTGCGCAAAAAGTTTCATATATTTTTTTGCCTTTTGCCTCAATTTGCTTTTCTGCTGCGTCTTTTTTGTCGCCTTCCAACGCGGCAAGCATTTCCATTACAGGGCTTTTGAGGCTTGCTGTACTGTCTGCGTAGGCTTCGGGGGTGTCGGACAAATAATAAGGCTTGTAATCTTCGCCAATATACCAGCTATTTTTACGGGGAATCGTGCCTTTTGGGGCAGATTGCATGTTTTTCCCGTCTTTGAAAATAGAAGGTTTCCATTGTGTATAAGATTCGTAAGACTCTGGATGAAACATATTCGGCGCAAATTCGAGTCCTGTTTCAAACCCTTCGGTAGAATAACGATTTGCCCCTTCTCCGCCAAAGCCTATGACAAGGGGGGAAATCATTTTTGGACCATATATTGCAGAGCCTACGAGGAGTAGCAAAGTTGCTATTCCGCCGCCCCAAAGTATGTATTTTAATGGTATTTTGTTTAGCATAAATTTTAAAGTTGATAGTTTAAAATTGATAGTTGATAGTTTGTAGATAAAGAAAGTAAAGCATTTATTGTCTACTATTTTGAGAGTAAATTTTATAAAACTTTTCACTTTCAACTCTCCACTTTCAACTTCTAAGCTGTTGTTTTTACTTCAAAAGCCCCTTTATCTGTAAGAATTTGTTTGATTTCGTCATGCAAAACGACTTTGTCTGCATCAATCGCCATCACAAACACGTCATCAGTCTGCCTTTCGTCTAAGAGTTGTGCCTTTTTGCCGGGATAATAACGTCCTATTATAAGGAAGGTAATAACCATGCCATGTGCAGCAAATAACACCGTAAGTTCAAAGGAAATCGGCACGAAATCCACCCAAGCCAAGTAAGGTTTTCCACCTACATCTATCTGCCAACTTGTGATGTCCCAGCCCAAATCCAACATTCCGCCATTTACCCCTGCCGTCAATAACAAGGCAGCCGACAAGCCTAACAAGCCATAGATAAAGCCCGCAATCGTCAAACGGGTACGTTTTATGTCCATATATGCCTCTATGCCATGTATGGGAAAAGGTGTGTAGCAGTCATACACAGGGATTCCTTGATGATGGATTTCTGCCAGAGCAGCCATCAATGTATCAGGATTCCAAAATTTCGCGACAATCAAATTCGATTTCATATATTTTATTTCGTGTTTTCCGCAGATTAAGTTAAGGCAGATTTCGCAGATGTATTTTAGATATATCATTGTATTTGTTGGTGGTATTTATTTTTTCTTTGCATTTAACAAGGCTCTAATTCCCATATTCAAGACCATAGTTTGAGAACTCATCAAGTCTTCTTTAATAATGTCTATCCGATTAGCAT
>JAYUZN010000136.1:0-7029 GCA_043751755.1 Bacteroidota bacterium
TGACGATTGGGGCATGTTTAGTTCGCGAAAAGTGAGTTTTAATGACCACCAAAAAGCGCATACACAATTTTGGAATCGCTATGAACGCCCCCCGAAAGAGGAATACTGGGACTACATTGTGGAACGCAGGGATTTGCTGGTGCCACAGGATATTAGAGAGCGAAAAGGCAGTTTTTTTACGCCGCAAATTTGGGTAGAACTTTCCCAAAAATACCTTACAGATGTTTTGGGCGAAGATTGGCAGGACGAGTATTATATCTGGGATTGTGCAGCAGGTACAGGCAATCTCCTACATGGACTGACGAATAAATACCATATTTGGGCTTCTACTTTGGACAAACAAGACGTAGAAGTGATGAAAGACCGTATAAAAAATGGGGCAAATTTGTTGGAAGAGCATGTTTTTCAGTTCGATTTTTTGAATGATGCGTTTACAAAGCTGCCTTTGCCCTTGCAAAAAATAATCAATGACCCCGAAAAAAGGAAAAAATTGGTCGTATATATGAACCCGCCGTATGCAGAAAGTAATGGAAAAGTAAGTATAACAAGAAGTAAGGTTCAAGTTTCATCTGTTCATACCCAATATTTTGCAAAGTTAGAAAAAGTAGCAGCTGAATTATTTGCTCAGTTTTTGGCGAGAATCTATTTTGAAATACCAAACTGTACGATTGCTCAATTTTCAAAATTCAAATTGCTAAATGGCGGTAATTCTAAGGTTTTTAGAAATAATTTTTTGGCAAGTTTAACCGCTTGTTTTGCTATGGCAAGCGATACTTTTGATAATGTCAAAGGAAAATTCCCCATTGGTTTTTTTATTTGGGATACGTCCATAAAAGAACGATTTAATCAAGTTGAAGTAAATATATTTAAGTCAAATGGAACTTTTTGGAAAACTAAAAACTTCTACTCTTATGACAATGAAATAGGGAAAATTAATGATTGGCTACACATTTTTAAAAACACACAAAATGACAATTCTATAGGCTTTTTAATGGCTGATGCGCCTGATTTTCAAAGCAATAATTATATTTGTTTTATGAATGAAAAAACAAATAGACATGGCATTTATTTTTCAATTACTCAACAAAACCTAATACAAGCTTGTGTTTACCTTTCTGTTCGTCATTGTATAAAAGCTACTTGGCTCAACGACCGAGACCAATTTTTATGCCCCAATGACGGCTGGGAAAATGATATAACATTTCAAAATGATTGTTTTACTTTTGCTTTATTTCATGGGCAAAATAGAATTACCTGCAAAGAAGGCACAAACCATTGGATCCCTTTTTCGGAATATGAAGTGGCTGCGAGAGAAAAATTTGACAGTGATTTTATGTTTCGATTTATGCAAGGCAAGTTAAAGCCAGATGCGGTTGCAGAAGACTTGTTTGAAAAGCCGAAAAAACCTCATCAAAATACACCTTTGGAATTTTCGCCCGAAGCAAAAGAAGTTTTCAATGCGGGCAGAAAACTGTGGAAATACTATCATCAACAAGCAAACTGCGAGGTTAATGCGTCTTTGTATGACATTCGGGCGTATTTTCAAGGGCGAAATGACAAAGGCAAAATGAATAACAAAAGCGAAGATGAACTGTATCAGGCTTGCATCAGCGACTTGCGCGATAAGTTGAAACTACTTGCACAGAAAATAGAGCCGAAAGTGTATGGGTACGGGTTTTTGAAATCATGAACTGTTCAAGTATTCAACCCCTTCGAGGGGTTAGCACCCACTCGAAGGGTTGCTTGCTCAAACGGATTTGGTTTTCATGCCCTTCGAGTGGTCGCAGACCCTCGAAGCGGCTTTACCCTAAATATTTCTCATTTTTCATTTTTCATTTTTCATTTTTCCCTTCGGAACTATCATCAATCCCTCCAATTTCCTTTCCAAGTCTTTTCCATATATATTTTTGGCAATGATTTTTCCTTCTTTGTCCAATAAGTAGTTGGAAGGCAGCGATTTAAGTAAATACGTTTCCACAATTGGACTCTGCCAATATTGCAAATCGCTTGCGTGCAACCATGTCATTTTTTCCTCCCGAATGGTTTTGAGCCAATTCTCTTTATTTTGTTCTATTCCTACACTCACTATCTCTAAGCCTCGCCCATGAAAACGCTTGTACAAATGCACATAGTAGGGAATCTGTCTTCGGCTTGGCACAAATTCGCTCCCCCAAAAATCTAATAGCACATATTGCCCCTGCAAATTGCTCAATTTCACAGCTATTCCATCAGGTGCAGGTAGGTTTATTTCTGGTGGAACGGAGCCTTTGGCAAATTGTTGTTTTTGCTTTTCTGTTTCTGTTATCTTGCTAAAACGTTGGGCATTTTCGGAATTAATTGCCTTTTCCTGCGGGTATTCTTTGGCATAAAGCTGGGCATATTTGGGGAAAAACTGCGATTCTTGGTCAGTCAATCCTTGCATAATGCCACTCAAAATAAGGCGATAGGTGCGACTGTCTTTGGGCGTTTTGTCCAATAAATTATCCAAAAATAAATAAACAGAATCTTTTGCGATAAAATTTTCCTGTGCAGCGCACAAGGTTCGAGTATAAGTGATGACATTTTCGCGCAAAGGAAACATATAATTCAATTCGGGCGATTTGAAATCTATGGCAGAAAAATATTCATTGGCAAAATGTTTGAGGGCATTCGGGTATTTTTGGGGATTATTTTCGATTTCAAAAATGGGAAAAAGCGACATATCTGCTATTTTTGCCAAATACACATCTGCCTTTTTGAGCGAATCTCGAAACTTTGCTTGCTCATTACGAATGTATTGAAAAGCCTCAAAAAGCTCCTCTTTTTGTCGTTTAGACAATTTTTCCCCGTTCAACATTCGGGCTTGCAACTGCATAATAGAGTCTGTTTTGCGATTGACTTTGGCAATTTGAAGGGTCAGTTTGGCATAATTTTCATTTTGCGGCGAGTTGAGTAACTGCGTAGAACGGGAAAAATTCGTACCTTTGCCCACCAATTTGATTTCTTCTTCGCCGCCCAATATCAAAGGACTTAGATTGTTGAGGGAAGTGCCAATCAGGTAAAAACCTTTTTGAGGGACTTTGCCCGAAAAGCGGAAAGTAGCAGAACTACCCGACTTGATAAGGGGCGTAGATTTGAGTTGATGATAGGCAAAACCATCTGTTTCATAGATATTTACGCTATCTGCCAAGCAGTCTTCGAGTTCGCCATGCAAGGCAAAAGCAGATTTTCCAGCTTCTATTTCTGAGGTTTCACTACAACCTACACCAGAGAAAATGGCGAAAAATAATAATATATGAAATCGAAAATTGGGCATATATGTAATTGAAAATTGAAAATTGAGAATTAGGGACAGGAATTAAATAACTTAGCAGTTTGTCCTTTTCCCCCCTGCCCCCCTAAAGGGGGTAAAGTCTTTCTCCCCCCTTTAGGGGGGCGGGGGGGAAAATGCCTTTTACAAAAATTGCCATAAAATTGAGAGCTTATTTACTATTCTTAGGATAAATATTTAGTAATCTTTCCGCATATTAGGCTAATTTTGATGCAAAATAACGCAAATTTATGCATCTTTCAAATAAAATACGACACAATGATAAACACGCATATTCGTACAGCTACCTCCGAAGACATGCCCGCAGTTTGGGCGATGGTCATGGAGTTAGCTATTTATGAAAAAGCCCCTGAACAAGTCATCACTTCGGCGGAGCAAATGGTGAGAGATGGCTTTAGCGAAAAGCCTTTGTTTTACTGTCTTGTCGCCGAAACGGAGCAAAAAGAGATTGTAGGCATTGCTTTGTATTATTTTGCCTATTCTACGTGGAAAGGGAAAATGCTGTATTTAGACGATTTTGTGGTGAAAGCGGCATATCGCAGACAAAATATTGGCGAAAAATTGTGGGAGGCACTTCTCAACATTGCGAAAACCGAACATGCACAACAAATGCGTTGGCATGTCTTGGATTGGAATGTGCCTGCGATTCGTTTTTATGAAAAAATAGGCGCAGAATTAGATGCAGAATGGGTTTTGTGTAAATTATATCCGTAAGATTTCACGTAAATTTCGCGCTGATAGGCGCAGATGAAAGCAGATGTCGCAGATAAAAATGGAATACATCTGTGTTATCTGCTTTCATCTGCGAAAATCTGCGCGAACCACCAAAAATATGACAACAATCACCAAAGAATTTACCTTTGAGGCGGCGCATTATTTGCCAAACATGCCTGATGGACATAAATGCCGTAGAATGCATGGGCATAGTTTTCGCATTGCCGTCAAAGTGTCGGGCGAGCCTGATGCGATAACGGGCATTTTAATAGATTTTAGCGAAGTAAAACGCATTGTGAAGCCGCTTATAGAAATACTCGACCATTGGGTTATCAATGAAGTAGGGGAAAAAATGCAGGAACCCCTTTTACAAAATCCTACTTCAGAGAATATTGCCAAATGGTTTTTTCAGCAGCTCAATCCTACTTTGCAAGGCTTGGATTGTATTGTTGTGCATGAGACCTGTACAAGCTATTGCGAGTATAGACCGTAGTTGCCATTTTTTAAATGGCAGTCTTGGTTAAGCAACCCCTTCGAAGGCTATCGCCACTCGAAGGGGTGCGTACTCAAACGGATTTCGTTTTTCTGCCCTTCGAGTGGTCGCAGACCCTCGAAGCGGCTTAAACTACCTCACCACCTCCACCCAACTTTTGAAAACCACCTCTTTCCCTGCAAAATCCGTCCCTGTCAAAGCATAATAATACGTACCCGCAGCTACATATTTGCCATTATATTTGCCGTCCCACAGCACAGAAGGGTCTTTTGTTATAAACATCTTTGCGCCCCATCTATCAAAAATTTGGAATTGAAAAGATTGGAAAGCCGCAAAATTTGTTTCTAAGTTGTCAAAGAAGCCATCTTCATTGGGCGAAAAAATATTAGGAATAAACGGAATTGCTTCGTTCACCAAAATGCTCATTTCTATCGTGTCTTTGCAGCCGATTTCATCTTGTATAACCAAATTGATGAGATAGGTTCCGGGCTGCGAATAGATATAATTCGGATTTTGCACAGGATTGAAACCCGAACCATCGCCAAAATTCCATTGCCAAACCGAAGCATTTATACTTTGGTCTATAAAATAAACGGGCGTATTGATAAAATTAAGAGCATTTTGCGTATAAAATCCCGCCACAGGTTGCGGACTTACCTGCACACTCACAATCCCAGAAGTATCTGTGCCACAAGGAGTTGAGGCTATGACATTGTACGCGCCAGAAGTCGAAGTGAGGAGGGTCGGATTCGTTTCATTGGGCAAAACAGCCTGATTAAAAATCCATTGATACGTGTCGCCCCCTTGCGCTATCAACTCCACATTTTCGCCCAAACAAAAAACAGTGCTTCCATTTGCACTAACATTCGCATTTGGAATTGGCAAATTTGTTACCAAAATCGCAGGACTTGTGCTTTGACAAGCATTTGCATCAGTTCCCACAGTATAATACGTACCCGCATTTTGCAAAGTAAAAGTATTTGAACTATTAAAAGGCTGTAATTGCCCGTTTGCATACCATTCATAGCTATTTGCGCCCGCAGCTGTGAGTAAAAGCGGCGTTCCCTCACAAATTGCTGTACTTCCATTTGCCAAAAGCGAAAGAATCGGCAAAGGAAAAACCGTTATTTGCAAGGACGTAGAGGTATCTCTACAGCCCAAATTGTCCGTTATAAATTGGTAAGTCCCAGCAGTATTTACAGAAATAGCATTGTTATTTCCTACTATATTTGCAGGTAATTGCAGCCAAGTATAAGTTTGTCCTGCCTGATTTGTGCCACTTCCGAGTAAAGTCAGGGTTTCTCCTTCACAAAAAGAGGTATTTCCTTGCGCAGAAATGCTTGCATCTATCACCTCAGTAACGCTAATAACAGTGGGCAAAGTCGTTCCTACACAGCCATTTACATCAGTAACCTCCGCATAATACGAAGCAGACAATCCGCCCACCATCAAAGGATTCGCACTTGTCCCCATAGCTTGCCCATTCGCATACCAATTTACCCCAAAAGTACCCGCAGAAATAACAGAAAGCGGAATCATCTGCCCCTCACAAACCGTAGCCGTAGGCGCGGGATTCAAAGTAGGCATAGGGTTTGGATTTACAGTTACCGTAATCGAAGCCGAAGTATCTATACAGCCATTATTATTCAAGATAAAAGTATAAGTTCCTGAATTAGAGACTTGTAAGGAAATATTTGTCCCCAAAACCGTCCCATTTCCATCAACCCAAGCATATATCTCCCCTGCCGTTCCTGTGCCACTTCCTGCCAATAACACAGAATTTCCTTGACAAAAAGTAGTTGCACCCATTGCCGTAATCGTAGCAGGAATCGTAGTATTCACCGTAACAGGCACGACAGGCGTATTATCCACGCAACCTGCGGCACTCGTAACCATTGCATAGTAGTTGCCCGTTGCATTTGCCACAATCGAAGGCGTATTATTTCCCAGCACCTGCACCCCATTGAAATACCACGTATAAGTCCCACCGCCAGCAGCAGTGAGCGTTATAGGATTTGCACTACAAGTTGTTTGCGGATTTGAAGGCGAAATCGTAGCCGTAGGCAAAGGATTTACCGTTATTACCAGTATGTTAGAAGTGTCTGAACAGCCATTATTATTCAAAATAAACTGATAATTTCCACTGTTATTTGCAGTATAAGTATTATTCGTTCCCACCAAAACCCCATTATTCAGCCATTGATAGGTCTGCCCTGCCCCTGTTCCACTTCCCACCAACAAGCTATTACTTCCTTGACAAAAAGTAGTATTTCCACCCGCCGTAATTGTAGCTTGCGCCACAGGTTTTACCAACACATTTACCACATTCGTAGAATTGCTGCAACTATTTGAAGTCGCCACTGCATAATAGTTGCCACTTTGCGTAGCTGCATAATTCGCATTAGTCGCCCCAGCAATCGGCAAACCATTCATAAACCATTGATAATTAGTGCCTCCCGTAGCAAAGAAAAAGACCGTTTGCCCCTGACAAATCGTTTGCGCAGTCGAAGGC
>JAYUZN010000137.1:0-2415 GCA_043751755.1 Bacteroidota bacterium
TCTTGCATACATTGCCCTGCCCAATCTTGCCCAATTTGGTCGTTCCATGCCTGCCCAAAAGTAGGCATTCCCCTCCTGCAAGGCGCGACTACTATATAGCCATTTGCTGCCATGAGTTGAAAGTTCCAACGATAGGAAAAACTCTGCGAAATGACGGATTGAGGTCCGCCTTGACAATATAATAAGGTAGGATATTTTTTATTTGCATCAAAATCGGGGGGCAAAATGACCCATACCAACATGTCTTTTCCGTCTGTTGTTTTTACCCAACGCTGTTTCACTTCGCCCATTTTGATAGAACCCAATATATCTCGATTGGTGTAAGTGAGTTGTGTGGCTTCGCCTGTATTCGTGTCTATTTTGTACAACTCTGCTGGGGCAGACATCATGGTGCGCACTGCTACCAAGCCTTTTTCGGTGACGACCATTGCCCCATAATCGAAAATGCCTTTGGTGAGTTGTTTGATGTTTTTGCTTTCTGTATCATAGACAAAAACCTGTTTTGTGCCTTTGTCGCCGCCAATAAAATAGATTTTTTTGCCATCATTTGCCCATACACAATGCTCTGCGTTATTGTCAAAACCGACCGTATATTCTTCACTTTTGCCCCATTCTGCCAAGTTGAAAGAGATAATACGTGTTCTATCTGCCTCATAGCCAGGGGTTGCCATGCTCGACCAAATCAATTTCGCGCCATTGGGCTGAAAAACAGGCTCTACATCATAGCCCAAGTTTTTTTCGGAAAGGTTATTGGTTTTATCCGTAGCCAAGTCATACAAATAGATGTCGGAATTGGTGCTAATGGCAGCCGCTGTGCCGCTCAATTTTTTGCACGTATAAGCAATGGCTTTTCCTTTGGAACTCCACGCCAACTGCTCTATGCCACCAAAAGGATTGAGGGGAGTGTCAAAGCCTTCGGGGGTAATATTTCTGCCCATTTGCTCGGCAATTTTGCCTTCAGAATAGGGATAAATAAAGAGATTATTGCGCAAGCCATCTTCCCACACATTCCAATGTCTGTACATCAAGCCGTCATAGATGCGGGCTTTTGCTTCGGGCAAGGCAGGATAGACTTCCTGAACGGTTTTGTCATATTTTACGTCTTCTATGGTCAAGATATGAGTGCTTGAAGGAGAGTACAAAAAGCCGCTAATTTCTTTGTCTAAGACCAATTTCTCGTCGCTTCCGTCTAAATTTGACTCGTACATTTTGCCCCCACGCAGATAGCCTATTTTTCGCCCATCAGGTCTAAAACGGACATTGGCTTCGCTCGCCTCTGTATTCGTAACTTGTTTCACATTGCCGCTCGCCACTTCTGCGAGATAGACATTGGCGTTGCCCTTGTTTTTGGCAATGTCATATTGCGTAACGATATAAGCCACCATTTTCCCGTCTGGAGAAACATGTTCTAAGCTAAGTCTGCCTAATTTCCACAAGGTTTCGGCAGTAAGTTTGTTTTGCGCTTGTGTGGAGAGGCTGCAAAGAAGTACACAAGATAGAATAAAGATTTTTTGCATAATATTGAGAAAGAAGGTTGATAAGTGCTTTGTTGCGCGCAGATAAACGCAGATTTAACCGCAGATTTTCGCAGAGGTTTCTTAATCTGCGTTAAATCTGCGTCCCCGTCTGCGAAAATCTGCGCGCCCCAAACAGCCCACAAAAGTACAAAAAATGAATTAAAACCGTCTTTTTTTACAAATAATTATTCTCATTTTAATGCGCTTCTAACCAATTCTTTCCAATCCCAATTTCCACCTCCATTGGCACAGCCAAATTCGCTGCATGAACCATACAATCCTGAATCAAGGTTTTCATAGCCTCAATTTCCGTCTTATGCACCTCAAACAGCAACTCATCATGCACTTGTAGCAGCATTTTGGATTGGAGATTTTGCTTTTTCATTTCCTTATAAATCCGAATCATGGCGACTTTTATAATGTCTGCCGCAGTGCCTTGAATCGGCGAATTTATCGCATTTCGTTCTGCAATGCTACGAGTTGCGTGGTTTTGAGAGGCAATATCGGGCAGGTAGCGGCGGCGACCAAAAGAAGTTTCTACATAGCCTTTTTCCCTTGTAGAAGCAATAATGCTATCCATAAAGCCCTTAATTTTTGGATATTGTTCGTTATAAGCATCAATAATGGTTTTGGCTTCTGTGCGAGAAATGCGTAATCTTTGTGCCAAACCATGCGCAGAAATGCCATAAATAATGCCAAAATTCACCATTTTTGCCTTTGAACGCATGTCTGCTGTAACCTCCTCTTGACTTACCTTAAACACTTTTGCCGCCGTTTCTCGGTGAATATCCGCTTTGGAACGGAAGGCATTTATCATAGATTCGTCTTCGCTAAATGCCGCCATAATGCGCAATTCTACCTGCGAATAATCGGCAGACAGTATCACAAAGTCCTCATT
>JAYUZN010000138.1:0-4799 GCA_043751755.1 Bacteroidota bacterium
GTAGATGACATTGTATTGAGTTGCTGCTCGGGGATTCCAGCTGTACTGCCCCATACTTTGCATCAGATTTGGGTAAAATAAACTTTTAACTTTTAACAAACGATACAATGAACAAAATTATCTCAACCTTATTCCTGCTCGTGTCCCTATTTGGCGTGGCACAAGCTCAAAACAATGGCACATGTTTTTCTTACGTAGAAAACACGCCTGTTTTCTTCAAATCCACCCCTCAAAATGCCTACACAATTTCGGGCGAAATGAAGTTTTCGGGGGTAGGTGCGCAACAAGGAGAAGCTTCACAAGGCACTTTTGGCTATGAAAAAATCCTGTATTTGATTGGGCAAGCACAAGCAAAAGTCGCAAAAGGCAAAATGCCAGCCTTTGATGCGGTTATTGTTCCTGCCAAAATGAGTTCTTTGTTTGGAAAATTGCAATTTATAAAGTTCAATACGGGTACAATCAAAGACAATTTGGCGGCAAATTCAATGGTCTATGGCAAAGGCAAAAAAGCTGCTCCTGTCTATATTTTTGCCCAACCTACCAAGCCTTTCAAGGAAGTAGGCAAGGTAAAAATCGGACTGGGCGGCACTATGTTTCAGGCAAACCAGACAGGCGATGAAATTGATAAAACCATTACAGGCTTGTTGGAAAAGGCACAAAAGGAGAAAATCGAATTTGATGCCTTGTTTTTGGACGTGCCAAATACAGAAGCTGGGGTAAAGAATTTTAAGAGCTTTGGGGGAGAGGCAACTATGATAAAATTTGAGTGATTTAAGGGTGGCGCACTTTTCAAAAGTGCGCCCCCTTTAAACCAAATCGCTCAACTACAAAAATAACAGTGAATATGTCAAAAATAACATTGATTCTACTCCTTACTTTCCTCAGCCTGTCAGGGCTTGCACAGCCAAGATTCCTGATAGGGGGCGGGGTTTCTTACGGGCATATTCCCAAATGGAATGGCTTTCAAACATGGGCAGATTCGCAAAACACTGCCCTCAACCTGCAAGGAAATGATAAAATTGCTTTGCCCACAGGCTACAGTTTAAGCGGCTGGTTTTTGCAATCCCAATCCCTGCTGCGACATCATTTTGTATTGGGCGCAAATGTAGGCGCGAACAAAGGCTTTGCTTTTACCTTGCCTCAACAAAATGGAAGCCTTATGTATAAAACGCGGTTTCGCCATGCACAAGCAGAAGTTGGGCTTCATGCAAGTCTGTGGCGTTTTCTCTTTGTAGGCACATATTCACCCGGAATTTATGGAACGATTGTGGATTCCGTTTATAAAGAGACTTCGGGCAATGTTTTGGCAGAAAAAAGGCTGGCAAAGGTGAGTCTAAGACACAATGTTGCAGCGCAAGTTTCTATCTCAATTTTGCAGAATATAGGCTTGAGTTTGCGATATGATTATCATTTGGGGAAATTTCTGCCTTCTAATAAGCCTAAGCCTTTGGGTCCTTTGCCTGACCTTCATTATCCGATGGGCAATGTTACGGCTACTTTGTATCTTCGATTTCGATATAGGGATATGGAGGAGTAGTTTTTTTTCTCGCAGATTTTCGCAGATGGGGACGCAGATTTCCGCAGATGAAAAAATGCTTATCTCCGAAAATCCGCGCTTAAATCTGCTCAACTCTGCGTGAACTATACACACAAATCTTATGAAACATATACTCTTTTACACATTTTTGTTCGCTTGTTTGTTTGTTTTTGGAGGAAATAACCCACAAATAACAACAACTCCCACGCCCAAAGCGGCACATTTCTGGGAAAAAGTGGAAAAAATAGAAGCTTTTCTTTCGTTTGACAAAGTAAAAGCTTTCTTTTCGCCGCAGCATATTCAAGAAATGGGTCCCGATTTTTGGATACCTTTTGGGCTGTCTATTTTGCTGGCTACGCCTATTTTTATTTATATTTTGTTTCCTTTTCTGACGGGAGCAGCTTTTATTACAGCCGCTGCAGCCGCAGGAAAAGCCGTCATAGGGGGCTTAGTCGCCTTGGTGATGATGATTATTTTGGTTAGAATGGGAACAAAAGTCTTGGAAATGCCTCAATCTGAAAGAAATAAAATAAAAGAAGAATCCCGCAGAAGTACAGAACAGTATTATCGGGAACATAAGGAGGCTGACCGAAAATATGAGGCAGAAAGGTATAAACGAGAAATGCAGCGGCTCCAAAAGGGCTGGTAAGGAGGAGTGAGAGATAAACTATACTTTGAACGGGATACGCTATATTAGGGTGGCGCACCTTTGAAAGCTGCGCCACCCTATTAAAGGCAAATAGATTTACTACATAAACAGGTAGAAATGAAAAAGCATTAGAAAATGTCAAATAAACGCCTTTACTTCGCCCTCACAAGCTATCACACAAGGTAATGGCTTGTACTTTGTCGCTGAAACCATTTCTTACTTTCGCCAAAGGTAAGACACCTAAAATATAAAACACCCCAGCCCTATCGCGCGTAAACGTTGGAGATGTTTTTGTTTTCTTTTATTGTTACATTTCTATGATTTCATAACGTATGAAACGAATCCATTTTTCTTTTGCATTGCATTGCATTGCATTCTGCTTTTTGCTGTCAGCTGCAACCGAGTAGCTGTAAAACCTAATGCCGCAGAAACGCCTGTTGTGGCAAATCCGTCTCCCGCCTCAATCGTTGAGCCGCGTGTGGAGAATGACTATCTTGTGTTTGCACACGAGCAAGATATGGTGGTGTATTTGCATCACTTGCACGACTTGCCCAATGAAGACAGGCTATCTTGGGAAAAAGGGACAGGATTTTATTCCCTCAAAACCGCCTATCAAGCATTTAGCCGCTACTCAGAGGCTTCGGCAGAAAATGGCTATGGCATGACTATTCCCGAATTGAGGGCAAAACACCCCTACCTTATCATCGAAGATGACGGAACTTTTGAAGAAGATTGCATTTATCCCTTACTTTCGTATATTTGCAACTCGAAAGGACAGGTAAAAATCGGGGATAAAATGGTTTCCTATACCAAAACAGGGAAAGAAGGTACTGCTATTTCAACGTCTTTTTCTGCGAATAAAATAGAGACTTCTACCTGTAAGACTCCTATTAATTCTAATGTAGGGGCTTGGTACTCAAGTACGGGATTTACTTCCATTACGCCTGATAGAGAATGGGTGGATTGTTCGAATGGTTCAAACAATACCTATAAACTAAAGGCATCTTGTGGAAATTTTCAAACAGCACCTTCTTTTGGAACAGGTCAGCCTATATATGATGAGTTATCTATTTCAATGAATAGCTATAAACGTGGGGCATTCGGAGTATGGTTTGCCTTTTCTACAACCTTAACAACTAGTTTTTCTGGCACAATGGAAAGTGGTCCTGCCTCTCCAGCTCTCTATAACTTTACGATACCTTATACGACTAAAGTTACAGCAAGCAATAACAATAATGCGACATTTATTGTATGCAGCAATTATTCAGGGGCAACATCTTTGCCTGTATTCCCATTAGGACCGCAGGTATGGAAAAATATATGTATAGATGCTACAGTAAATGCAATAAAAAGTTGCGGTGGATGGATGTCTAATGGCGCAAAGCAATTGTATTAATGATTGTGGAAATTATGTGTGATTAACAAAGCACCAAATAGATTTATATCTGTTTGGTGCTGCTAATATGATAAATATGCAAAAAATCATCTTTTATTGCTTCCTTCTGCTACTTATTTCTTGCACTCAAGTTACAGAAATCGCTTTGCCAGAGCCTTCTAAGCTATTGGTTATCAATGCTTTTTTCTGTACAGATTCTGTATGGAAAATCCAAATAAGCGTACCCGATAAGGTAAGCAATCCTACCCCTATTTTGGCGGGCTTTGAAGGGGCTACCGTAGAATTGTGGGAGGAGGGCATTTCGCTTGGGAAATTGCAGCCTATTGGTAAAGGATATTATAGCTTGCCTAATCAAAAACCAAAACTTGGCAAACACTACACAATACAAGCGGCTGCCGTAGGCTATCCTACAGCAGATGCAGAAAGCTATGTGCCTGATAGTGTGGTAAATGTGATAGATGCAGGAGTGGATTGGAATAATGCGATTCCTACTACAGACCCCTTTATAGGTGTGTATTCGGTCTATCCTTTGCACATTGATTTCGTAGAGCCAAAGGGAAAAGGCAATTTTTACTATTTAGCTTTTTATTTTTATGATAGTTGTAGCAATGGAAATAGGTTATATGATAAAAAACATTGGAATATCGTAGCAGGAAACGACCCTGTTATTGACGTAGTTAGCAAAAAAATTCATTATATCCTTTTTAACGATGAAAAAATAGAAGCAAAAAACTATTCGCTCTCTATGTATGTATATGATGGCAGTAGAATAGAAATGCAAAATGTTTGTAATGCACCTAACTATGAAAATTACATAGAATATTACTGCGATTTCCAAAATGTAAGCCCCGAAATGTATCAGTTTATTGCGTCCTATTATGTACAAGCCCGCAATTTTACTGACCCTTTTGCGATATATTCCAATGTTTATAGCAATGTAACAGGGGGCAGAGGGATCTTTGCGGGCTACACTTCTCGTCAAGTGTTGATATTTAAGGGGAAGGTATGATATTGAGTCAACTCATTTTATGTGTTTCGGATATATGCCAAAAATCATTTTTTATTTCTTCATTCTGCTACTTCTTTCTTGCACCCAAGTTACAGAAATAGCCTTGCCAGAGCCTTCTAAGCTATTGGTTATCAATGGTTTTTTCTGTCCCGATTCTGCATGGAAAATACAAATAAGCGTACCTGATAAGGTAAGCAATCCTACGCCT
>JAYUZN010000139.1:0-2289 GCA_043751755.1 Bacteroidota bacterium
TTGTATTTGGATATGTATGTGCATGAATTTCTCCATTTTGCAGGAAAAATACAACAATTGGACAATCATTTTTTGCAAAAAAGAATCCCTGAACTTATCGAAATGACGGGCTTGCAAAGAGAACAACACAAGAAAATTGGCATGTTGTCCAAAGGCTATCGGCAAAGGGTAGGGCTTTCACAGGCACTCATTCACGACCCCGAAGTCTTGATTCTTGACGAGCCGACCACAGGACTTGACCCTAATCAAATCATTGAAATCCGCCATTTGATACGTGAAGTGGGCAAAAACAAAACGGTTATTTTTTCTTCTCATATTTTGTCCGAAGTAGAAGCCGTAGCTACGAGGGTTATTATCATCAATCGGGGCAAAATTGTGGCAGACGCACCTACGCAGGAATTGGCAAATCTGGCAACCGAAAATGCGCAAATTCAGGTTACATTTGACAAAAAAGGCTTTGATACACAGGCAATTACAAAGTTATCTGGAGTAATCGAAGTGAAAAAAATAGATGATTTTAGCTTTGTTATACGCACAGAAAGCGAAACGGAAATCCGCAAAGAACTTTTTCAGGCTTGCGTTCAGCAGCATTTTGTCATTATGGAATTGAGCAAACAGGTCTTTACCTTAGAAGATACGTTTAGGAAATTAACCTCAAATTAGGGAGTGTTGTGCTTTGAACGGGGTAAATGTCCCTTTAAACAGGTCATTTCTTGAAGAAAAGACATGTTTACAGGGAAATTTCGCAAAAAATCTACATAAACAGGTAGAAATGAAAAAACATTAGAAAATGTCAAATAAACGCCTTTACTTCGCCCTCACAAGTTATCACACAAGGTAATGGCTTGTACATGTCGCTGAAACCATTTCTTACTTTTGCCAAAGGTAAGACACCTAAAATATAAAACACACCCAGCCCAATTGCGCGTAAACGTTGGAGATGTTTTTGTTTTCTTTTATTGTTACATTTCTATGATTTCATAACGTATGAAACGAATCCATTTTTCTTTCTTTTGCATTGCATAGCATTCTGCTTTTTGCTGTCAGCTGCAACCGAGTAGCTGTAAAACCTAATGCCGCAGAAACGCCTGTTGTAACAAACCCGTCTCCCGCCTCAATCGTTGAGCCGCGTGTGGAGAATGACTATCTTGTGTTTGCAAACGAGCAAGATATGGTGGTGTATCTGCATCATTTGTACGACATGCCCAATGAAGATAGGCTAACTTGGGAAAAAGGGACAGGATTTTATTCCCTCAAAACCGCTTATCAAGTATTTAGCCGCTACTCAGAGGCTTCGGCAGAAAAGGGCTATGGCATGACTATCCCCGAATTGAGGGCAAAACACCCCTACCTTATCATCGAAGATGATGGAACTTTTGAAGAAGATTGCATTTATCCCTTACTTTCGTATATTTGCAACTCGAAAGGACAGGTCAAAATCGGGGGTAAGATGGTTTCCTATACTAAAACTGGGAAAGAAGGTACTGCTATTTCAACGTCTTTTTCTGCGAATAAAATAGAGACTTCGACTTGTGTGACTCCTATTAATGTGAATGTAGGGGCTTGGTATGGGAGTGGAGGCTATACCTCTATTGTACCTGAAAGAGTATGGACAAGTTGCTCTGATAAGTTTAAATTGAAAGCATCATGCGATAATTATCAAACTTATCCTACTTTTGGAACAGGGCTTCCGATATATGATGAATTGACGATTTCCATGAAAAGCTATAAGAAAACACTTGGGGTTTATTATGCGTTTTCTACAAATTTGTCCACAACTTATTCGGGAAGCTTCGAAAGTGGTCCTACCTCGCCCGCTATTTATACACACACTTTTTTTGGGTCAAAGTTTACGGTAGATAACAATGCTACTTTTGTACTTCGTAGCAATTACAATGGGGCTTCCTCTTCCTCCCCAAGTTATTTGCCTGTATTTCCTATAGGTCCAGAATACTGGAATAAAATATGTTTAGATGCTACGGTTTCTTATGTAACAAGTGGTACGGGGTCTTGTGGGGCAGTAACAAAAGACTTGTTGTAGTATATTATTATTTTCAATAATCCAATCGCAAAACAGGAGTAATACCCTGTTTTGCGTATTTTTAGACATAAGACATGCAAAAAATCATCTTTTATTGCTTCATTCTGCTACTTCTTTCTTGCACCCAAGTTACAGAAATCGCTTTGCCCGAGCCTTCTAAGCTATTGGTTATCAATGGTTTTTTCTGTCCCGATTCTGCATGGAAAATACAAATAAGCGTACCTGATAAGGTAAGCAATCCTACGCCT
>JAYUZN010000140.1:0-3541 GCA_043751755.1 Bacteroidota bacterium
GTAGCTTTTGCAATAAAAGAAAGCAAAGAGAACAATACTAAGAAATAAACCTGTTTCATAATTATATTGTTTAGAAATTTGTGTTTGTATTATCCATAATGGGGTGGGCGGGATTTTCTGCGTCCTGCTTAACCAGTTCTGCGTGCGGCTGCAAAAAAATAACGGATGCGGAGCGTGGATTTGTGCGGCTGGGCATTGGTTGTTTTTTGTGCGGCTGGGGATACGCTAAGTTTGTCAAGTTTAGTTTATCCCCCTTCATGGTGCATAACGGCTGGCATTGCAGAAATTCTGCCGAGCGTTGGGATTTGTGCTTCGGCTGGGCGGCATTTTCGGCAATGCTAATGTTATGCACCTTCTTTTTCATTCTTTTCGTTCTAAAACCATATCCATTATCATATAGATTCGATTCGAACTATCCAACGTTATTTCCATAAAATGGCAAGTCTGCGAATTTCTATCATAACAATCAGTACTTGTATAATAAAATAAAGATGTCTCATTTCTATCATTTGGCTTACCAAAACATCTTATTATTTCTGTATAAGGTAGATGATATAAACAACATTTAAACGGCTCATGTTTATTCGATTCATAAAGGGAAAAATCATAAGTTGATTTATAATACCTATTTACAGAATCATATTGCCAATACCTTTTCAATGCCGTTTCAAATGTATCACAAGAATTTACAATAGGCGAAGATACATAAAGTTGTTTTTGCTTACTATGGTAATTGATTTTACAAGCAATTACTCCTAAGCTCAAGCAAAATAACAGCACATATGAGTTTCTCTTTCTCATTGTTTCACGATTTTAGCAGTTAATACTTGATTTTGTCCTTGTATCACAGCAAAATAAATTCCTTGTGGAATGGTGGAGGTAGTTAATTCTATTTTATTATCTCCATGAACAATACTTATCTCTTTCCTTGTAATTTCTTTCCCTTGTAGGTCTATTATGGTAATAGCTGCATTGCCATTTTCCTTTGAATAGAATTGAAAATGAATATCATTATCAAAAGGGTTTGGAAAAACAATTAAAGGTTGTAATGCTTCTTGTATGCTAGTACCTAATGTTGGGCAATTTACTCCTACAAGATATTGAATACTCGCGTAACTACAGCCATGTATGGTTGAGATGCTTCTATCTACAATATCTTTACCGCCATTTACTGCATCTGCATCTGCATATAAATGTGTTTTACGAAGGTTAGGGGGTATAGGAACAGTATGGCTTGAGGAGTAGTACATAATGGCATTTTTTTGATTGACATGTTGGTGACCAACACCATGCCCAATTTCATGCAAAATATAGTCATAAAAATCCTCTTTACCAATAGGAACTGTATCAAGGCTAGTCGTATCTAAAAACCAATTATTTCCATCTCTTATCACAATATCTATTTCGTTTATTACCGCTTCATTTGTACTAGTACAATAAGATTTACGTAGGGCTGTTTGCATAATAACAGCTGCGTTACCTATAGGAAACCCATAAATTACCGTATTCTTATTATCCAACTTTGAAGAATCTAAGTTTGTGCTTAAAACACCTACATATTTGAAAGGTGCTTTCGTTTGACAAACCCAATCATTATTAGCTTTCTTTACTGTATTATATTGGTAGGGTCTGTTAAATAAAGTTGAGTCTACATAAAAATCGTATCCACTAGTTCCTGATACTGCGACATTATCTACTAAATCAGTTCTTCTTTTTTCTCCATTATGAATACTTCCAGGTATCCTAACAATATAATTAGTAACAGAATAGCCAATCGTAAGTTTAGGAATTGCCAATAAAGTAGTGGAAGCGGTGTCCCCCAAATTTGTCAAGATTTTTATAGTCCCACTACCTACTGCCCTATTTTGATATTGTGTAGCAATGAGATTAGAATCTACATCAGAGGGGATAATAATCTTAATCAGGGTATCACTCCAACCCTCAACTACAAAATCTTTCGCATCCATGCCTATGTAAGTAGTTCCACCATTATCTGCGTCCCTCAAAAAAATATTCCCTGTCCCTTGATTTGCGCCAAAAAATTTACCTTTTATTTCCAAAATATTCCCAATTCCTCCATTGAGGGATTTAGGGTTAAAATCTGTTATTTCAGTATAGCAAGAAGGTATATCCAATGGATTGCTTACATTTATAGTAGGATACGTAAAAAAGTTAGAACTATTAGCAGAGGTGGTATATAATGACAATCCTTGCATAATGCTAAAGTCTGTAAAAGCGATAAATCCAGCAATCATTTTACAATTTTTATATTTCATTTTAACATGCAAGACACCTGTGGCAGTAGTTGTTAGGTTGTAGCGATTTTGAACATTGGCTTTAGCAGAAACTCCTATTGCAAGAACATTAGGAGTTATGTCACCCGACACAGGATTATAATAATCTGTGAGAGAAGACACTATTGTTCCTCTTGTTACCATAATGTTCCCATTAGTTACAGCATTTGAGCCTAACATTAAGGTATCATAGCTTAAGCGAGCTAGTCCTTGGTCAAAGAATGAAGCATTATCGTCTGCGGCAAGGTAAATATCAAACTCTAAATATTTTTGGATATTCCCCGTAATTTGAATATTCGCAAAGGTATAATCCAAACTATTTGTCATAGTTTTTTCAGCAACTACTCTGAGTTGCTTTTCTTCCATTTTTTGCATCAAGTCTTCGTATTCTTTTCTCGAATATTTGGGAAATGCTACCTCATCTTCTATCTTTGTCTTTTTTGCTTGAATGTTTTGAGTACTTGTATTACTTACAACACCCGCATTACAATCAATATAATTGACTTGAGTTAGAAGTTCAACAACATCATACGCTTGTGCCAAACTATCAAAAGAGAGAAATATATTGGCTGCTGCCACATTTACGGCATCGTCATAGTATTTGAAATATCCTTGTTCGCTGTAGGTTATTTCTAAGGGAATTAGGTTCGTTTCGGGATAAAAATCTATGGCTGAAGAGGGAAAACTAGCATCATTACAAGCAAATAACCCCCTTTCGCCCCTTGATAAGCTCAGGTTATGAGAGATTTCTATCTCATCATCTCCCACTCGTCCGCCAGCCGTTATAACTTCAATCGTCCCGCATAGCAAGTTCCCCTTGAAAATTTTGTGGATTTCAAGTGTATGGGAGGTATAAATAAAATCTTGGTTTGAGTTCCAGTAAGATTCTGTACGTATTACAGTTCCCTCAAAGATATATTGGGAATTGTTTACAATATCCAATAAATCTTTCTGAATTACTTGGGCATTACCTTGAATAATACGCAGTAAAAGTAATAAAAATGAAAGTACTTTGATTGTTTTCATAATTGTTTGAGTAAAAAATAAAAAAGATTAACATCTTGGATTGACGAGTTCCCATACGTCTTGTTTAACAATACTTATTTAAGTTTTGTTTTTCTCTTTCATGGTGCATAACGAAATGTGCTAATGCAGGCGGCGGAGCATTGGCATTGTGCTTGGATTCGCCGCTTGACATTAGCACCTATGTTCCCTGCCTTTATTTTTCTCATCTTTCTCATCTTTCT
>JAYUZN010000141.1:0-1612 GCA_043751755.1 Bacteroidota bacterium
AGGTTAAAGCCGCTTCGAGGGTCTCCGACCACTCGAAGGGCAGCGAAACTAAATTCGTTTGAGTAAGCAACCCTTCGAGTGGGTGCTAACCCCTCGAAGTGGTTAGATCCCCAATAATTAGCTATTTTCTATGAAAACAATAGAGCTTTCCCTTATCAGATACAAAGAAAATGAATTCATCGCTGTCAATGATACATTAGCGGTAGAGGAGCCTTTGGAAATAAGTCTTGTGTATGAAAAAGAAGGGCTTTTGCATCAGAAAAACATTTCCATTACCATGAGAACGCCCGGAAATGACGCACCGTTAGTAGTAGGTTTTTTGTTTACAGAAGGAATTTTAACGTCTTACGAACAAATAGAAAACTTGCAACAACTCGGTGAAAATCAGTTCTTAGTCCATATAAAAAAAGGTGTTTCATTAGACCTTTCTAAGATAGAACGGCATTTTTATACCTCAAGTAGCTGTGGTGTATGCGGAAAATCCTCTATAGAAGCGATTCAAACCTTAACCCAAAACTATCAATCTGCGGCAAGAACAAAGGTGAAAAAAGAGGTAATTATCGGCTTAAATGAAAAGGTAAAAGCAAAACAAATCATTTTTGAAAGTACCGGCGGCTTACATGCTTCAGCTTTGTTTTCTATCGAAGGAATCTGTGAAACCTTGTCGGAAGATGTGGGCAGACACAATGCTTTAGACAAGCTCATAGGAAGTCAATTGTTAATAAATAAGCTGCCTTTATCCAATCATATCTTGTTTTTGAGTGGCAGAGCAAGTTTTGAGTTGATACAAAAGGCTGCTATGGCAGAGATTCCCATTATTTGTGCCTTAGGTGCGCCGTCTTCTTTGGCAGTAGAATTGGCGGTTGCGACCAACACGACTTTGATAGGCTTTGTCAAAGCACATTCTTTTAATATTTATTGCGGAAAGGAAAGAGTTGAATAGGCTTGAAAAACCTACTCCAAATAACAGGCAAACACCTCCTTTGCCTGCTTTTCTGCCGAAAAAGAAGCCGCATTTTCCCTGCCTTTCCTGCTCATTTCTGCCTTAAAAATAGGCTCATTCAAGACGGATAACATAGCAAAAGCCATTTCTTCCACATTTTTTTGATTTACATAAATAGCCCCTTTTCCGCCCGTTTCGGGAAAACAGCCCGTTGCACCCACAATCACAGGCGTACCACAATGTTGCGCTTCCAAAATCGGCAGCCCAAACCCTTCAAACAGCGAAGGATAGACAAAGGCTTCTGCGGATTGATACAAGGCAGGTAAGTCAATCGTTGGCACATTCTGCAATATATGGAGCCGCTTTTCAACGCCATTTTTATGCGCAAAATGCTGTATTTCAGCTACTTTATCCCCTTTTCCTACCAATACAATATGCACTTCTTGCGGCAGAAAAGGCAGGGTTTTGACCAAAGAAAGGACATTTTTGCGATACGTAATTGCGCCTACATACAGCATAAAGGGAAAAGACAAGCCATATTTTCGCAAGATATTTTCTTTTTCTACGGGCAAAAAACGAGCATTTGCAAAATAGTCATTTGCAGGTTGATAAATTACCTGTATTTTCTCGTCCGAAATACCACAATATTCCATAATATCCTGCTTTGTT
>JAYUZN010000142.1:0-7184 GCA_043751755.1 Bacteroidota bacterium
GTAGAAAAAGCATAGCTTGAAAATTGACGTTTTAAAAAGGGCAAAAAACGACATGTTTAGGGTAAAAAGTTCATTGAGAGTTGCAGAAAATACACAGAAATCGCAGAAAATACGGAAAAAGTAGGACAGGTTAGCGGATAAAACGGAACTCAAGCGGAAAAGAGAACGGTTTTTTAAGGATAAAAAAATAGGCAGAATCGGGGGGGAAATACGGAAAAAGTAGGGCAGGTTAGCGGATAAAACGGACCTCAATCGGAAAAGAGATGGTTTTTAAGGACAATAAAATAGGCAGAATCGGGGGAAAGTACGGAAAAAGTAGGGCATGTTAGCGGATAAAACGGAACTCAAGCGGAAAAGAAATAGCTGTTTTTGATGAAAAAAATAAAGGCAGAGAACAAAGGTGCTAATGACAAGTGGGCGAATCGAAGCTCAAAGCCTATGCGCCGCCCACCTGCATTAGCACTTGGCGTTGTCGGAAAATCCAAAAATATACTAATGTAATGCAAAAACAAGTTATATTAATTCTGTTATTATTGCTATTGTCGTGTAAGAATCATTACAATGATATGATAACTTGGGCGGATAATCTAAATAAAGGGATTGATATTGAGTTAGTTAAAAAAAGACAACCTGATTTTATAGAAATTGATTGGCAAAATGCTCAAATAGATAAGGATACTAAAAAGTATTTGATACGTAAAGTAAAGGGGAGTAAAGATATTTTAGGAATGTCTCATTATTTGGTATTTCGGGCGGGGAAGTATGAAGGGCGAGAACCCCATAAATAAAAGCGTAAAAAAGTTTGATGATTTTTTTGACAAATTGCGTAAAAGTGTGTTACTTTACGGCTTATTACGGAAATATATTTTTATGCCAGAGATTATTATCATAGCAGGAGCAAATGGAACCGGAAAAACAACTTTTTCAAAGGGGCTGATAGCAGAAACCCATTATCCTTTCCTGAATGCAGATGAGATAGAAAAGGAGTTAGGATTGCCTGATACGAATGCTGCGAAAATTCAAGCAGGACGCATCTTTTTTGAAAGGCTAAGGGGGTTGTCGCATCAAGAATCAAGTTTGATTTTGGAAAGTACACTTGCAGGGGGGTATTTAATCAAAATACTTCAAAAATTGAAGGCAAAAGGTTACGTTGTTAAAATTGTATATGTATTTTTAGCGAATGTTGAAATTTGTATAGAACGTATAAAACACCGAGTAACTTTGGGCGGACACTTTGTTCCAGATGAAGACGTACGTAGAAGATTTTATAAGAGTAGAGAGAAGTTTTGGAATACCTACAAAAATCTGGCAGATGACTGGGTAATGTATTTCAATTCGACAGAAGGGGTTGAGAAAGTGGCATTAGGTATTGAGGATAAGTACAATATTGAAAACGAAGAAATTTTTAACACATTTATCGAATCACTAACAAAATGAAAAATCAACCATTAGACATTCATGTTTATGAAACCGCTGCTTTATGGACACGATTGTTCAATAAAGCCGTGAAAGAGGCGCAAGAAATTAACCATAAAAACGGGCTTCCTAATGTATTTAGCCGAAATGGGCGAATTTATTATGAATTTCCAAATGGTAAAATTCTCATGAAAGACGAATTAAATGAAAAAAAATAAATTCCGACAACATGTATATTGCCGCCCATAGCCGTTTTCCTACGCACGAAACCCATCCTCAAAACGGCTACGAATCGGCAATATTTTCGTTGTGTGATATTAAAAAGTAGGAATAATAAAATTAGCAAAAAAATATTTGGAAAGTATCAAATAGTATCATACCTTTGTGCTTGATTCTATTTGATACTTTTTATTTTTGAAAAATTAACCATTATGCAAGACGAATTATTGACAATGAAAGAGGCTGCTGAACTTTTAAAAGTTTCAGAAGTAACGATAAAGCGTTATATTCATAACGAAACTATCCCTTCTGTAAAAATTGGAGGGGCGAGACGTATCATTAAAAATGAAATTTGGGATACTTTTATCCTAAAAATGAAAGAAGGGCATGAGTATAAAATCGAGGAAAATGCTGATACAATCGTTTCTGAACCCGAAAACCCCTTGCTAGTAAAGCGAGAAATTGAAAATGAAGAAAAAAAAGCTAAATTGGGCTTTAACGGATTGACTCCAAGTGAATGGGCTTTGCTTTCCAAAAATGTAATAAACGAAGATGAATTACTCAATCCTGTTTGGAATGACCTTTCATCTCCACGAAATAAATACCAATTAGAACATGGTGCAGTTTATCCAATAAAATTAGCGGAAAGGCTAATAAAAATGTACTCAAAAGAGGGAGACACGATTTTTGACCCGTTTTTGGGAATTGGTACGGCTATTATTGCAGCGCATGGGCTTAATCGTCATGGAATTGGTACGGAATTAAATCCTAAATTCGCAAAAATTGCAGAAAACTGGCTTTATGATGTAGAAGGAATTTTTAAAAATGACTTGCATTATAAAATTGTAAATGATGATTGCAGAAACTTGTTACAACATGTTCGCCCTGAAAAAATACAACTTACGGTAACATCGCCTCCTTATGCGGATTTTATCCAAAAATCGCTGAAAGACAGGGCTACTGTACATAAAACTTCGATTATAAAAAATGAAAATAATAGTACGGTAAAACAATATAGCGAAAGTGAAAAAGATTTTGGAAATTTGCCCTATAAAGACTTTTTAGAAGAAATAAAAATCGTGTTAAAAGCCAATTTAGAAGTAACTAAACAAGGCGGCTATTCGTGTTGGGTCGTGAAAGATTACAGAGACACTAAAAATAAAGTTCCTTACGTTCCGTTTCATTCTGACCTCGCAAGAGCAGGCGAGGAAGTAGGCTGGAAGTTTCATGATTTGATTATTTGGGACCAAACAGGGCAAAGACGTTTAGTGTTATTAGGCTATCCAAGTGTATTATATTCCAATCAAAATTGTTCATTTATTGTAGTATTTAGAAAAGTAAATTAATGATAACAACAAATATAGAATTTAATTTTAAAGGTGGCGATACGTCTTACTTGACACATTCATTACATCCGTATCCTGCTAAATTTCCGCCCCAACTGCCGCAAAGTTTACTCAAACAATTTGCTGTAGCAGGGGAAACGGTTTTAGACCCTTTTTGTGGTTCTGGAACAACCTTAGTAGAGGCACGTTTGCAGGGAATTAATGCTATTGGCGTTGACGTAAACGGCTTATCTATTTTACTTTCAAAAGTAAAAGCTACACCTTTAACACCAGAAAAACAAACAATCATTAAACAATTTATAAACCAATTAGAAAACGATAATTTTGTATGGAAAACTTCAAGCCGCCCTCAAATTATTGCTAAAGATATTGAAGGCTTAGAACATTGGTTTCAGCCAAATGTAGCCGAAGAATTAACTTACATTTTGCAGGAAATAGCAAAAATAGAAGACAAAGAAATTAAGGATTTTTTGAAAATTGTATTTTCTGCGATAATTGTGAGGGTATCTAATCAAGACAGCGATACACGATTTGCGGCGATTGAGAAAAATATTTCAAATGACTTTACTTTTAAATTATTTATTTCAAGAGCCAATGAATATTTGAAACGGGTTGCAGAACTTTCTAACAAAATAGATTCAAAAACGGAATTAACATTATTTAATGCGGATAGCCGAAATTTATCTTTTATCGCTGATAACAGCATTGACATTATTATTACATCACCGCCATATGCAAATACTTACGATTATTATTTGTATCATAAATTTCGTAAGCGTTGGTTAGATTTAGATGTTAAATTTGCTCAATATAATGAAATTGGCTCACGTCGCCAATTTTCGAGTTTAAAACATGATTCTCAAAAATGGACAGATGATTTAATTTTGTGTTTTAAGGAAATGCACCGAGTATTAAAGCCTAATCATTTTGCATTTATCGTAATTGGTGATAGTGTTATTAAACAAAAAACGATAAAAATTGATGAAGTGATTAAAGAATTTGTTGGAAATATTGGTTTTGAAATTCAAGATATTATCTCATCAGACCTTTCAAGTCATTCTCGGATATTTAACCCGACTTTTGCTAAAAAAGGTAAAAAAGAACATTTAATTATATTAACAAAGAAAAATGATTGAATTTAGGATTTATTATGAATGTTTGGAACAAGGATATAATTACATATTGCCTATGATTGAGGACGTTGCGCCAAATACAGAAATTAGGCTAATCAAACGTCCAAAATCTGCTACACAACTTTCTCAAGGGGTAATATCTGCTATTCAATCCTTAACCACACCAGATATTTTAATTACAGGAGTAAGCAATGGCATTGAATATCCGTTAGTGCTGATTGAATTTACGGAGGCGGTACAAACAGAAGACCACGAATTGCAACGCACATATGGTGCTGTTGCAGCCTATTTGTGTCCCATGTTCTATGTGAAAATTGCAGGACATAAACAAGCAGAAAACGCTTTTGGAGGGGCAGAATATAACCCCTATAGTACGCCTAAAATGTTGCAAATGCAATATAATTATCACGGGTTTATTATAGCAGATTGGGAAACAGGTGATGATATTTTCAATTTACAACGTAATAATTATTTTCCTTCTTGTCCGCCTATTATTCCTATTTTGCAGGAAACAATACAAAAATCTGTCATTGAATTTGAAAAACATAAGCAAAATTGGTTTAATCATGCAACCTCACAATTAAGCGAAACGGCAACTTATAAGAATTATCAAATCCTTGTAAATCAAGCTACTGGCGCAGAAGAACTGTTAGAAACTTGGAAAGGAAGAGAAGAACGTAACCATAAACTGAACAAACTTCGTTATTTTGTACGTCCAAGTTGGATAGGTGCAAAAATTAATCGTTTTAGCCACGCCATGGACCCAGATAGGGGCATACTTACTTTTATTTCTTTTATATTTTCTGAAACACATAAAGTATTTGGAATTTACGCATTAGTTCGTAAAATGCAAATATTAAAAACAGATATTACAGATTTAACAACACTACGAACACAATTAAGAGTTGCTCTTGAAAAAGATGAATGGTTAAAAGCTAAGGATAATAACCTTGCAAAAATCTTAGCTACTGAACTCGTTAAAATCGCAGATAATGCTACAACACTAAATCAAGAAGTTGATTTTCAGTACTTTTGGAAAAAATATGCCGAAAGAATATCAGAAAATAAAGTGATTTTAACGCTTGCGTACTTTTTAGATGGCATGTACCTTAACCATAACGGCGTAAAATTAGTTTGGAATAGGCGAGAATTGTTAGGAAATTCGCAAGATAGTTTTTTGAATAATTTAAAACAGTATTTGAATTTTACTGATTTTACCATTGCAACCCCTATTCAAGAGGTTAAAACAGAAGTAGATGAGGACGAAGTAACTTACACAATTATTCATAAAGTGTTGTTACCCAACAAGTTTAAAATAGTTTCGGTTTCTTACCCAGGTGCGCAAGGTGGAGGTGCAGTTTTGCCCGAACCCGAAAAAGGAAAAGAACAGCCTCGTCAATATCCTGATATTATTGCACTTTCTCCAGAAAATAACACTGATGTACTTCTCAATGAAAGCAAAGGTATGTTCATCAAGGCTGAAATAGAACGAGATACAGCAAAAGTGTTGCAATATAAAAACGAAAATAACTTTAAAGATGCTTTGAAAAAGACTTTAGTTGTAGCGAAAGTAATAGACCAAAATGACAATATTCGCAACATTTTGATAGGGGTTGCTTTTGGTACAGTTACAAATACGCCAACGACTTGGCAACCTGATGAAGTGGATTTTATTTTTCGTATTACCAACCGAACACGTTGGGCAATCGGCATTTTCAATCAAACTTTACGAGATTTAATCCCAATTATCGAAGGAGATACGGATTTCCCAGTAGTTTATAAAACACAACGTAAAATTAAAAATGGACAAACAGAATTACTTTAAAAATAAAAAACATCACACAACATTTGCATTGCCGCAAATTTTCGCTGCCCAAACGCACAAGGCTAACCCACAGCGAAAAATTCGGCAACGCTGGTTCGTTATGCCTAATTCTAAATTTTTAAATAAATCATATGAGAATAAGTCAATTTCAAAAATATTCACAAAAAGAGAATGCTGTAACAAACAATGTTTTGTTAATGCTATCAAGACTGAATGACTTAAATGTCATCTATTACAAATCTATTATTGAGCGTTTAAATGAAGGTAATGAGCAACAAAATTATTATCTTCAGCCAATTTTTTCACAACAAAGAGGAGTCGGGAATGGTATTATTGATGGACATATAGAGGTAATGGCTTCAAAAATATTAATTGAAACCAAGTTAAACCACAAAGAACTCTTCAAAATAAGTTAGTCAAATATGGGAAAATATTTAGCGAAAATTGTCAAAATCAGCTTTGGCATCTAAGCTCAAAAAAATTTGAGCCAAATGAAGTTTCAGATATTCACAAAGAGTTAAAACGCTTGTACCCAAATATAAAAATACAGTTCAATAATCTTTTATTTAGTGATTTAATCGAAAATTTGGAAGGTGTTTATGAAGAAAATATTTATGATATGGAATTAAAATTATTGTTTCAAGATTTTAGCGATTATTGTAACGAAAGTAATTTGATTTCAAATGAAGAATTTAATCTTCTATTTGTCCCTACAGGATTTTCGTATAATTGGAATAAAAAATATAAAATATATTATTGCCCTAAAAATTGGCATAGTCAAAAGTTTAAATTTTTCGGGTTATACATACAGAAGTCGGTTAGAACGATTTCTACAATTGAAACGACTATAATCGCAGATTTTGATTCTACTAAAAATGAAATCAAGATTTATAGTGAAGGACATAGTGAGGAACAAATTAATCGATTGAAAACGGGTTTAATTGTATTAGGGGAAAATCAAACTGGGTTAAAATATTATTTATTTCCAGAAGATGCCTTTTATGAAACCAACTTTAAAAAAATATCTCATGGGGGCATACAAGGACATAGATATAAAGACTTAAGAGAATTTTTAACTCCACAAGATTGCAATGACGTAAAGCTAATTGCCAATAAATTAAAAGAGTTTACTTGGAAATAAGAAACATAGGACTTACGCAGAGGGTAAAAATAAATTTGTTTGTAAAACAAAATTTATTTTACTTTGCGCAAAGTAACGACTAATAATTGATATATGCAAATAAA
>JAYUZN010000143.1:0-4000 GCA_043751755.1 Bacteroidota bacterium
AAATACGGAAAAAGTAGGGCAGGTTAGCGGATAAAACGGAACTCAAGCGGAAAAGAGAAAGGTTTTTGAAGGATAAGAAAATATACAGAATCGGAGGGAAATACGGAAAAAGTAGGACAGGTTAGCGGATAAAACGGAACTCAAGCGGAAAAGAAATAGATGTTTTTGATGAAAAAAATAAAGGCAGAGAACATTTCGCTTGCCTCACATGCTGCATAAACAAAGCGCAAGGCTAAAACACATGCAGCACGTAGTCAAGCGGTGGCGTTATGCACCATGAAGGGGATAAACTAAACTTGAAAAACTTAGCGTATCCCCAGCCGCACAAAAAACAACCAATGCCCAGCGCACAAAATCCACGCTTCGCATCCGTTGTTTTTTTGCAGCCGCACGCAGGAGTAGTTAAGCAGGAGGTAAAAAAACAAGGTTAATATCAATTTTTATTCATATCTTTACACAATTAAATTTTCACATTATGAGACACACTCACATTTTTTTGACAGTTGCAATGCTTACGGCATTTTTTTCGAGCATTAGCCTTAATGCTCAATTGGTTAAAATTTCTATACCTGACAAAGTATTAATGTCATCGTATATTTTTGAAGGAGAAGTTATAAGGAAAGATTCCTATTACAATCAAAATCAAGACTTTATATATACCTCATATACTATTGATATCTCAAAGATATTCAAGGGGGATATAAATTGTGGCACCATTGAAATCATCTCTGAAGGAGGTGAAATGGCAGGCGAGAGTTTATTGATTTCACATAATTTGGATTTAGAAAATGGGGATGTGGGGACATTTATGTGTATTCCAACTAATAGAGAAGCTTCAGCTATTGACTTTTATCCAGAAACTAATAATTTAACATTAGAAATATATGGAGAATCTCAAGGGTTTTTGCGTTACCAAGTTACTGATTCTGTAATACGAGCAACCGACGCATTTTATTCTTTTGATAGCCTAGCATTAGTATATGATATGCTTGAATTTTATTCACAATTAAATTACACGAATTGTAATCCTACGATTGTTCATGAATTACAAGACCAAATACCCAAACAACGAAAAAAGTCAATTATTGGAAACAGTACGCCAAGTGAACAATATAAACAAGCCTTAAAAAATCTTGAACTAAAAAGGAACTATGCGAATCAAAACGTTGAAAGTCAATTAAATAAAACTCAAACTAATATTTTATATTACACTTTTGAGAATGTTGCTATCAATGTAGCTTCACAAACTTTGGATTTTGATATTTATTTATTTGCGGACGATAATACTACTTATTTTGATGGAGGATGGATAGAAATCCCTCTTGAACCTTATGAATTTGGGACAGACCTTGTGGCGACTAATAGAGTAACTGTTACAAGAGGTACAATTCTTGCTAATACTACAAATTATAGCGATCCATTACCCCTTGACGGTGGAATAGTTCCTTCCGCTATTTTAGCAATTTCTTTTGGTGCTAAATGGGACCCAGCAGGTCGCTACAATTTAACAACCACTCCTACACAAGCAATGCATGTAACAATAAATTTATTGAATTGTGCAGTTCCATTAAATTTTTTGACTTTTAGTAATTATCCGTCTGTTTTTCAAAACTCTTTTTATGCTATTAATGCCAATGACCTTACAGCTAATACAATAAATTATCCAAATGTTGATATATCTGATACAGATAATGCAAGTTGTTATCCTGAAGTAAGCTCCATCTATCCTACGACTGTTAGCGGGGGGATTGGGGATTACCTTATCATAAAAGGCAAATATTTTGGAACTGTACAAGGAGAAGTATCTCTTAAGAATGCGAATGATGGAGGGTTGTCTGATGTTAAACTTGATGCATCTGATATTACGCTTGGAGGGTGGACTGATACCTTAATACTTCTTACTGTTCCTGCTACAGCTCAAAGTGGAAAAGTCGTGGGAAGTGGTCGTGTAAAGGTAAAGCAAGCAGGAGTAAATGGAAAAGCAAATACCAGCATTAATGACTTAAACGTATTATATAATTTACATGATTATCTTAGTGGCGGAAAATTTTATTTACCATTAAGAAATGCACAAGGAAATGGTAATTATGAATTTTATATAGACAATGAGATTTCGAATAATTTGAATATGTACAAAACTACTGCAAAAGCTATGTGGCAGTGGAATTGTAAAACAGGGGTAGATTTCAAAATGGGACCCACTTATACTTGGTTAGCAAATACAACTTTGGAAAATGATACTTCACAAATTATTGTTGGGACACTCCCCGCAGGTGTAATTATGCGCACAATTACAAGGGCTTATGATTGCCCAAATCAAGAAAAATATGTAAAAGAAATAGATATTATTTTTAGCCGAGATTATGTAACCTTAAATAACTATTTGATTGATACAACAGGAACACAGGATGTTCCTGCTGGAAAGGTTGATTTTTATACAGCCATTTTGCATGAATTTGGACATGCTGTGGGCGAAAACCATGTGTTAGATAAGACTTCCATTATGTATTATGCTAACGAAAACGATTCTCTTATTGGCATACCAGATTCTAATCGGCTGATTAGCATTTTCACAGATATATCAGCCTCTCAAGGAGGGATTAAATCCATTGCACTAAGCCAGAGCAATGTTGCGTCCTGCGTTTCAATTATCACGCCTGCATTTCCTGTTAATTGTGGAACGAATCCAATTCATGATGAAACAGAATATAGTATTATCCAAAATTTATACCCAAATCCTGCTAATAGTTATCTAAACATTGAGATAGATATGCCCAATCCGATTCCTTTAAAGGTACAAATCTATAATTCTATGGGGCAACTTATTCGGCAGGAACAGTTTAATACTATTCAAAGTCAAATATTTACCACCAGTATAAGCAATTTGGTACAAGGAATATATACATTGTCTATTCAAACGCCAAATTACATTTATACACAAAAATTCATTAAAGAGTAAAATCAAAATGGAATGAGAGGCTACTCTCATTCCCTAATTTTAATATAAAATAATGAATACAATAAAAATATTTATTTTGTTATTCCTATTTCCTATATATTTATATTCCCAAAAAATTGAATTTTCCTGCGACAAAGAATTTGATTTTTACAGCAGAAATTGGGTAGATGAAAAAATAAATGCCATCTATGATTCCTTAAACCATATTCATTTCAATCAAATAGATTTTGAACTTCGGATATGGAATGAGGGATATGGACAAGCCTTTTTAATATATGATGTTTTGATAATGAGACATTATATAAAAGAAAATAATTGGAAAACCTTTTATTATTCGGGATATAAAAGTAGAAATAAACATAAAACACAAGAAGAATATTTTGAAGATGCCGAAATTACGTTTTATAATGAAAAAAATGCCTGTGCTTTTTTTGATACATTAGTGCAAAATAATCTTCTTATGATAACACCATTAAGTATAGATACTTTTAGGAATCGAGTAATTATTTCACATGACAGTTACTATATTTTTGAATTAATCGAAAAAAACTGCAAAAAGAGCTACACATTTACCGAAGGAGTTGGAAGCAGTTTTCCTAATGTAAAAGAATTTAAGCAAATTAATAAACTCATAAAATATAGAAACATGTGGTTAAACAAAACATGGGTTCCAAAGTAATTGTAAATGCAAAAATACTATCTGTTATATTCACAAAACTAATAAATAATGACGACTTGTCAAACTAACTGTTTAAGCCCTCCGCACAGGCGGCACACAGGCAAACCCGCCCACAAATCCACGCTTCTTGCCAGTGTGCCGCCTTTTGCCAACCCTCCTGGGTGGTTAAAAAATAAAATAAAGGTGCATAACAAAGGTGCTAATGACAAGTGGGCGAATCGAAGCTCAAAGCCAACGCGCCGCCCACCTGCATTAGCACTTGGCGTTGGGCGATATAAATATGAACAGAATCACTCATTAGTAAAAAATAAATAATTTACTCACTATTCAACAGTTTAATTATGGAACGAAATTTTTTATTT
>JAYUZN010000144.1:0-1902 GCA_043751755.1 Bacteroidota bacterium
CATGGCTGTAGGTTTGAAAACAATATTCGAGGCATAGAGTCGAATGGGGTGGATTTTCCTACTATGCTGCAAAATAAGTTTTTGGTGGGAGGGAACCCGTATCCGATACAAGGGAGTTTTACCCATGAGGGGCTTGTGGTAAATAAAGGGATAGGATACCAAATAGAAGAAAATCGAATGGTGATGCAGCCGACTACGGGGACTTTTCGCTGGACAGTGGGAACACGTATCAATAGTACAGGCGCAGCAGCTAACCAAGTTTATAACAATGATTATGAAGGGCTTTTTGTAGGAGAGTTATCGAATGGGAATAATTTGGATAATAGTCCATTCTCTAACGTAGGTTTACAGTTTTTATGCAATACTCATATAGATAATTATGCAGATATAGCTGTAGTAAAGACGGGAGGTGCATTTGATGGGATACGAAAAGAACAAGGCAACCCTTCAGCCAACTATATTTATGATGCAGGAAATACCTTTTCTCAAAATGGTAGTTTTAACCAGGGCGATTATTCTAATGATGCACAAAGTTTTAATTATTATTACGTCCAAAATACCATAAATGATCCATTATATTATACGACTTCTACAATTACTAAAATTCAAAAGTTAGACCAAAATGAATGTATTAGTAATATTGATTTCGGAATGGCAGAACCCCAAATTACAACGACTGAAATTGTAGAGAAAAAACAACAATTTTATGTTTCTCAAACGGCTTATCTTTCATTGCTTTACACCTATCAACAATTGATAGATGACGGAAATACAAATGCCTTAGTGCAGAACATCTCACAAACATGGTCTGATGATGCGTGGACTTTGAGAAATCAGCTCATATCAAGGTCTCCCTATCTTTCTGAAGAAGCCTTAAGAAGTGCCATTTCAGAAGATATTTTACCACAAGCTATGGTATTTGAAATCTGTTTGGCAAATCCCGATGTATTGCGAAGTGATGATTTCTTGTTTTTTTTATCTACAGAAATTAGCAATCCTTTGCCCGAATACATGATGATTTCTTTGAAAAATGCAAGGATAACGGGTTCTGTAAGAACGGTTTTGGAAAATGGGTTGATGCAAAAGCATACAGAAATGGCGGAAATGGTATATCCCATTATTCGGCAAATGCTAAACGATAGCCTTGCACCGAATCCTGATTCACTAATGTTATGGGTAGGCAATTTGCAAACCTTACCTTCACAATATATCTTAGCCGATTTGTATTATGAAAGAGGGCAAGGGGCAAATGCGGTTCAAACGCTTGCGCAAATTCCTACCTTATACAAATTGAATGAGGAGGACTCTGTAGAACATGAAAACTATGTAGATTTGATGAATTTTAGATTGGCAATTCGAGAATCTAATCGGAACCTAAGCCAATTGACGGAGGCAGAAAAAACAAGCCTTATCGCAATTCGAGATGCTTCGGACAAAATGTCAGGCGTGCTTGCGAGCAATACTTTGTGTTTCCATTATGGCATTTGCAAAGATTACCCTGCTGTATTGCCACAAACAGTTGCTCCTCGCAAGGCTGCACCTGCTATTTCGCAACTCCTTGTAGGCTTAATTTCCCTCAAAGCATACCCGAATCCCGCTCAGGACTTCGTAACTTTCGATTATGAGTTGATGAGTGACATTACAGATGCTCATATTGAAATTACGGATATTAGCGGAAAAATCGTAAACATTTTGCCTTGCAAAGAAGCCAAAATGCAGCTTTTGTGGAATACCCAAAACATAAGTGCAGGTATATACCTCTATGCTTGCAAGCGAGGCAGCTCAACCTTAGCCGTAGGCAAAATTGCCATTCAACATTAAACCCAACATATAAGCGAAGGCTACTTTCCTAATGGGAAGGTATGCTTTCGCTTATTCATTTTTATCATCATGAAAGCATAT
>JAYUZN010000145.1:0-7295 GCA_043751755.1 Bacteroidota bacterium
AACGCTGTTTGTACAAGAATGGATTGAAATGGCTTCGCAGACAAGCCTTGTCATACGTCCACGCCGTTTTGGGAAAACAATGAACATGAGTTTGGTGAAATATTTTTTTACGATAAAAGAAAATGAAAAAAATAAAAGCCTGTTTGAAGGCACTTTGATTGCCGAAAATGCTGAATTTTGTGCCAAACATCAAGGCAAATATCCTGTTATTCACCTCACGTTCAAAGATGTGAAAGCCACAAGTTTTGAGGATACTATGCGGCATATTCAAGGGCTAATTGCAGAAGTCTATCTTGAAAATACTTATTTATTGGCAGAAAATAGCTTTAATGAAAATGAAAAAAGCTATTTTGACGAGGTATTGAATGCAAAAGCCACCATTCAAGACACAGCTTTATCTTTGAGAAAACTCTCTGGTTGGCTTGCTGCGCATCATCAAGCTGATGTTCTCATTTTGCTTGACGAATATGATAGCCCCATTCATTCGGGCTATTTGTATGGCTACTACCAGGAAATTATCGCATTTATGCGCCCGTTTTTGGGTTCTGCCTTCAAAGACAATCCTTCCCTCAAAAAAGGCTTGATAACAGGGGTTTTGCGGGTTTCCAAAGAAAGTCTGTTTTCTGATGTCAATAACATTATCGTTTATTCGGTGTTGAGCTACGACTATGCCGACAAATATGGCTTTACAGAAACGGAGGTAAAAGAAGCATTAAATTATTTTGATTTAGGCGAAAAATTTGAGTCCGTCAAAAGTTGGTATGATGGCTATCAAATTGGGAACAAAGAAGACATCTACAATCCTTGGTCGATTTCCGCTTATTTGGCGAAATACAGAGAAGGGTTTAAGCCACATTGGGTCAATACGAGTTCGGACGACATGATAAAAAACCGCGTTTCTGCTAAAAATGCGGAAAATTTGCGCGAATCTATCGAAGAATTGCTGCAAGAAGGGAGCATTTGCGTATGTCTGTACGAAAATATTACCTTCGGCGAATTTGACACAAACGAGGAAATGTTTTGGTCTTTGCTCACTTTTGCAGGCTATTTGACGGTGATAGAAAGCCTTGAAAATGAGGTATATCGCCTCAGAATCCCTAATTATGAAATAAAAACCTTGTTTCGAGGCTTCTTGTATAGGTGGTTTACTACAGAGGTGCAGGTAAGTTCAAATGCTTTGCGCCTCATGATTCACAGCCTCACACGAGAAAAAGGCAAGGACTTGGAAAAGCATTTTCGGGCAGTTATGAAGGACACTTTGAGCTACTTTGACCTTGCGGGCGAACCTGAAAAAGTGGCACATGCCTACGTTTTGGGCTTAATTGCCTTAGTCGGCGAGGAGTATATTATTCGTTCTAACCGAGAAAGTGGCTTGGGAAGGTATGATATTTTGCTGATTCCCAAAGACAAAAAACGTTATGGTGTTTTGTTAGAAATGAAAGTAATAGACAAAGACAGCAACGAAACGAAAATAGAAGCGAAGAAAAAAGAGGCGTTGGCACAAATTACAGACAATGAGTATTTTCAGGAATTGCTGGAATATAACATTGCGGAACGCTTGGACGTGGCAGCGGTTTTTGTAGGAAAAAAGCCGTATTTATTGATGGAATTTCATCACACAGATTTTCGCAGATAAAAGCAGATTTCGCGGATATTATGCCTTTTATCTGCGCAAATCTGCCAACATCTGCGCAAATCTGCGTGACAAAATCGAACCTTTCATAAGATAGAATGTGTATTTTCTGGGCATAATTTGAAATGAATACTGTGATTAATAGGTAAAATTTCCCATTTTATGTCTTATACGAATCCGTAATCAGTTGCAAAATGCCCAAGAGTTTAGGCAAATCGTTCAAAAAGTAACGGTTTTTATCTATCCAAACGGTATTGTTTTCCAATTTTAGAAAAACCCATTCAAAGGCATTTGTAACAGCTCCATATATCGTTGGGTAAGGCTCATTATTTTGCTCATTGAACAAATAAGCAGCATACATTTCTGCGGCACACTGCGCAAAACCTTCATCTGGAATCCTATTTTTAGACTCCACCAAACAGAAAATAGGGGATTGTAACTCCACAATTTTAGGTTTTGCAGAAATAATAAAATCAGGCGTTCCGACCAAATCGTTTTTGCTATCAATATTGAAAGCATAGCCCGAATAAATGCTAATGTGCTTATTGTGCCGCTTTAACTCCTTGATAATGGGCGAAATAAGCATCTCGGACTTGGCTTTTTCGGAAAGCAAAGGCATGTCTTGCGCTTCTGCAATATCGGTCAATAGATGCTGCGAAACCTCAAAATTAGGGAGAATCACCGCTTGAAATAAGTGAACATCTTCTTGCTCTAAGCCAAAGTTGCGTTTCAGCTTGGCGAAAGTAAAATCTGAATAGGGCATATACTGATATTTATGACAAAGTTAGGCTTTTTTGAGGAAAAATCCTAACTCTTCATGTATATTTCGTGATTGTAGGAAATCTTTTGTAGTGAGCCTACCCCCGTTTCCAAAACCGTATTTTTATCCCGTCTTCAGGTCTCAAAATAATCAGCGGCTGCACGACTGCTTCCTTATTTGGCAACAGTTCAAAGTCATATTTTCGCAAAAAAGCCACCAAAATCAGCTGCATCTGCGCAATCGCATAGTTGATGCCGATACAGCCGCGCGGTCCCGACCCAAAAGGAATATGCGCAAAAGGCGTTTGTGTTTTTTTATTTTCTTTGGAAAAACGCTCAGGTCTAAACTCTTCAGGATTGTCCCAATATTTTGCAGAATGATGCAAGCCATAAATATACGCGACCACAATCGTTCCCTTCGGAATGTCGATTCCCATAATGTTATCGTCTGCCTGCGCTTCTCGGTCTAATGCCCAAAAAGGCGGAAAAAGTCGCATAGATTCCTCCAACACCTGCATGGTATAAACCAATTTCGGCAGTTCTGCAAAGGAAATATTGCCTTCTCCAAAAAGCGTTTGCACTTCTTCCCTGATTTTTTGTACCGCTTCGGGGTGCCTGCAAAGTAAATACAAAGCCCACGACAAGGCATTAGAAGACGTTTCATGTCCTGCCACCATCATTTGCATACTTTCATTCAGCACCTCCCTATCCGTCATCGGTTCGCCCGTATCTTCATAAGTCGAATCTAAGAGAATCTGCAAAAAATCCATTTCCGCTATTTTTTCTTTCCGTCGTTTTTGGACGTGTGCGAGCAAAATATTATAGGCTTTTTCGGTTATCAACTCATATTTTCGCACTTCCCCCGACAATTTGTACCAAGGGTTCATATAGGGTTGTATGATTTGTTTGAGCATAAAACCCTGCACTTCTGTAATAGAATTGCTGATAATGGCGAGGTCTTCGCTGCTAAAAGCCGTACTAAACAGCGAACGCATGACCATTCTAAACGTGATTTTCATCATTTCGGTGTAGATGTCCACAGGTCCTTTCACCAATTTCTCGTCCAATTCGGTCAGAGAAGTATCTATCACCTCTTGCATCATGTCCACCAATTGTATGAGTTGCGAGCGATGAAAGGCTTGCTGCATCAAACGGCGTTGATTGAGCCAATGTTTTCCATGAATCGTGAGCAGCCCTTTCCCCAAAAAATGCCCCATTTTTTTTACCTGAATTTCCGATTTATGATAGTTCTCATAATTGGTTTTCATAATGTGTTGAATGAAAGCAGGATTGCTGGACACAATGGCTTTTTTGATGCCACCAAAATGAAAACTATACGTTTCGCCGATAGCTTCTGCGTATTTATTGAAGATACGAATCGGATTTTTCGCCATCTGCGGCGAATCTAATAAGCTCTGTAGTCGTGGAATCTGTGAAGGAAATGCCATTTTGATAGTATTTGGAAAGTCAAAACCTGAATATGAGGCTGCATAGTTAGCACTTTTTTTTGGGAGTTGTGCAGTTTTTTTGGCGGCGACTTATTAATAGGGTGCGCCACCTTTCAAAGGTACGCCACCCTACAAAGCTATCAATACATTATGTCGTTATCAAAGTTTTGCCATTTCCTGCAAAGCTATCGCAGCCTTTTGAGGGCTATTTTCGTTCATTTCTAAGCAAAAACGCTCCTTTGCCTGCCGTTTTGTTTGGCTATGTTGATAGGTTTTATCATAATAATGCAAGACGATTTCAGTCGCCATGCTTGCATCTCCTTCCCGAAAAGCGGTCAAAGCCTGTTGATAGGCGACTCCGCCCAATTTTCGAGAAATCTTTTCTAAACACACTTCTATTTCCGCGCTATCTGCTGCTGCATATTCTTTTACAAGGCGTTCAATTCGCAGATTTTCAGGCATTTCTACTAAAAAAAAAGCGGCAGTTTCCATTTTCTCCCAAAAATCTTGAGGAATAAAAACCCTCCCTATGCTACGACTTTCGCTTTCTACCCAAATCGGACGCTCAAAATCGCAAGCCATGAATTGATGAAATAGTGCATTTTCAAACTGTTCTACAGTAGGCTGCGGGGCTTGTGCCAAATGCCCAAAAGCGGAGCCTTTATGAGAGGCAATTCCTTCTAAATCAAGAACTTGCTCGCCCAACTTTTCGAGTTCTTTCAATATTTCCGTTTTGCCTACACCCGTTTTTCCGCCTAAAACCTGCAAAATATAGGGCTGCGCAAAGCTTTCTAACACATATTGCCGATAGGCTTTGTAGCCCCCTTTGAGCAAATTTACCTCGAAACCTGCATATTGCAAGAGCATTGCCACACTCTCACTTCTCATTCCACCGCGCCAACAATGCAGCAAAATCTGCTTGTTTGGGGCGATTTTTAGGGCTTGTTTGATAAAAGCAGACATTTTTACGCCGACAAAATCCAAGCCTTTGAGCAAAGCCATTTCCTTACCTTGTTGTTTATACAAAGTGCCTACAACCGCCCTTTCTTCGTCCGAAAATAAAGGCATATTATACGCAGTTAAGATATGCCCTTGTGCAAATTCTTTGGGGCTGCGCACGTCTATAACAGCCTGTTTTTGGGCGTGAAATAGGAACTCTTGGGGAGAAAAACGTTGCATAATTGAGTTGTGTATGAGTTCACGCAGATTTCCACAGATTTAACCGCAGATTTCCGCAAATTTTCTTAATCTGTGTAAATCTGCGGACCTAATCTGCGAAAATCTGCGTGAAATTACGAAATATGTCCGAACTTAAAAAAAATATTGCATTTCCAATCAAAACGCCTAACTTGCAGCCGTTTTTGAAACAAGGCTTACCATTTTCCACATACTTGCGAAATAAATTGCCCCAGTATCTTAGGGATAAAATAGGTATTACAAGCCATTTATTGCATTTTTTATTTCTCATTTTTTATTTCTCATTTACTTAAAATATGTCCAAAGAACTACTTACGACATTGATGAATGTGATGATTTTCGCCCCTATGATTGGCGTTCCGCTCATTTTGGCGATGAAAAAAGAATCCGCAAAATATGTGGCTTTTCTCGTTTCGCTCATTCCTTTTGCATTGAGTATCATCTTGTTAGTGCAATATTTAACCTATTCTGCCCATGCAGATAGCAGCACAGGTATGGTCTTTTTTAGCTCTTACAAATGGATAACGCTTCCGGGATTTGATGTCAATTTTACAACAGGTATGGACGGGATTTCGGTGCATTTGATTTGGCTGACTACCCTCATTTTCCCTATTTCCATTTATTTTTCTTGGGCTTCTATCGAAAAATACGAAAAGCCGTATTATGCCTTGCTTTTGACTTTGCAAATAGGCGTTTTGGGCTTTTTCTTGTCTTTGGACATGCTGCTTTTCTACATTTTCTTTGAAATGGTCTTGATTCCTATGTACTTTATCATTGGAATTTGGGGCGGAAAAGATAGAGTTTATGCCTCTTTGAAGTTCTTTTTATATACCTTAATCGGCTCTTTATTGATGCTTGTGGCTATCATTTATGCTGGAGTTCATGCCGACAAAGCCTTCGTTTTCACGACCGACTATTATCGTATCCTCAACGCCAATTTTCCGATAGAAATACAGACATGGTTATTTTTGGCATTTGCAGCAAGTTTTGCCGTAAAAGTGCCTTTATTTCCGCTACATACTTGGCTGCCTGACGCACACGTACAAGCCCCTACTGCGGGGTCTGTGATACTTGCTGCTGTGTTATTGAAGATGGGAACTTATGGTTTGGTGCGTTTTTGCTTGCCTATGTTTCCCGAAGCAGCCCATAATTGGGCGACTTTCTTCTGTGTTTTGTCGGTTATAGGCATCATTTACGGCGCAATGGCGGCTATGGTGCAAACTGATATAAAAAAATTGGTGGCTTATTCCTCCGTTTCGCACATGGGATTCGTGGTTTTAGGCATTTTTTCTTTTACAAAAGAAGGCATGAGCGGCGCAGTTATACAAATGATTAGTCATGGTGTAGCTACAGGCGCGCTGTTCTTGATTGTGGGCATGATATACGACCGCCGTCATACGCGCGAAATCAAAGATTTTCAAGGTTTGGCAAAGCAAATGCCGATTTTTACCTTGTTATTTATGATAACTGTTTTTGCTTCTGTAGGACTTCCGGGTTTAAACGGCTTTGTAGGAGAGTTTTTAATCATTATGGGAGCAGGAAGTTCTCCTATTATTTCCAAAACTTTTGCCTTTTTTGCTGCTACGGGCGTAATCATTGCCGCCGTTTATCTGTTGTGGATGTTCCGCCGTATGATGTTTGGGGAGTTGGACAAAAAGGAAAATCAAGTCCTCACAGACCTCAATGGGCGTGAAGTTACCTTGCTAATGCCTTTAATTGTTTTGATGTTTTGGATGGGTTTAGCTCCAAATCCTTTTTTGAGAGAAATAAATTATGCTTCTGACAAAATTGTAGCGCACGTTTTGGAGCAAAATGGCATCATTTCCAAGCCTTTGCAAGCTCCTACTATCAGCACGCCTGCACTGCCCCAACAAATGCAGATTCCTACAAATGTGAATGTGGGAGGGCATTGAGGATATTACTTAACTGTAAAGAATTAGTACTCGTGCGGTTTTTCAAACTGCACGAAGAGATAGAATGCTTTGTGTGGCGGTTTAAAAAACCGCACAACTATGCAACTTCAATTTCTGTACAGTAGGAGTTTTCCTGTAAAGATATAATTCCTAAGAACTACGGAAATCTTTCCAAAATAGATTGTCATTGCAGAATGCGTAGCCCTGTAGGGGCGAAATATTTATAGAAATATCCGAAACTCGCGCTCTTTTAGCTCCGTAGGAGCGAAATATTTATAAGAGGGGGCGGGGTAATCATTTTCTATAAATATTCCATCCCTACGGGATTAAACACAAACAACTGAT
>JAYUZN010000146.1:0-1754 GCA_043751755.1 Bacteroidota bacterium
TCTAAAACGGGTTTTCCCAAAAAAGATAAATTGGCAAAACCGGGCTTTAAACCTGTGATTCCAAAAGAGGGGCTGCAGTCGGAATATGAAAAGAAATTCAATCAAATGCCCGAACAAAAACCTGTTTTTCCCTTTGTGGACTTTCGCAAAGACGTAGAAATGGGGCGTTTGGGAAATGGCTTGTATTATACACAAAATCCCAAAAATGACGTTTTTTCTTTTGCTATCCGTTATAATATCGGAAAATTGAAGGAAAGAAAAGCCGAGAAATTGGCAAGTTATTTGGCGTTAGTGGGAAACAAAGACTTGAAATTTGACGATTTTGCGGCAGAAATGGATAGTTTGGGCTGTAAAGTGGGATTTGAAGCTGGAGAAGAGTATTTTAATGTTACCCTCGAAGGCTTAGAAAAGAACTTTTTGCCTGCTTATACTTTGCTTATGCAAAAACTCAAAAATCCTGAGTTAAATGAGGCAAAAATCAAGAATTTGATAGATGAATCAAAATTTGAACCCCGTCTTTTCAAAAGAGAAAAGCAGGAAGTAGGGCTTGCTTTGCGAGAATATGTGATGTATGGAGAAAATTCTTCTTACAAAAAACGCCTTTCTACGGCAGAAACAAAGGCTCTCAAAGCAGCAGATTTACTCAAAGTTTGGGAAAAAATCTTTGCAGAAACGCCTACTTTTCATTATATTGGCAAAATCGGAGAGTCGGTAGCGTCCAAATATATTGCCAAAGAATATCCTACGGAAACGAACAAAGCCTCTGAAGTTGCGGACAAACCGATGAAAACGTATAGCGAAAATACGGTTTATTTCATCCATGATGCAAAAGCGCGCCAAAGTCAAATTCACTTTTTTGTGGCAGATAAAGATTATAAAGTGGCAGATGAGGCAAAAATGGACGCTTTTAACAGCTATTTTGGCGGAGATATGAGTTCTTTGATGTTTCAAGAAATTCGGGAATTTCGCTCTTTAGCATACTCCACAAGAGGCAACTATAACAAACCCCGTTTTGCGACAGGCAAGGGTTTTTGGAGTGGATACATTGGTTGTCAAGGAGATAAAACCATGGAATCTATCGAGACTTTGTATGGAATGTTGAATAATATGCCGCAAAAAGTGGACAGAATGACTGCGATTCAAAGAGGTTTGATAGCGCGTTTAGCTTCTGAAAAACCAGATTTTCGCATGATGAGTCGGCAAATTCAGGCGTGGAAAAAGTTTGGCTATACGGAAGACCCTTCAATGGCAAAAGCGGCTGTTTATCCTACGCTTACTTTTGCGGAGGTCAATGATTTTTATGTGCAACATATAAAGGGCAAGCAGATGGTGATTGCGATTGTGGGGGATAAGTCGAAGTTTGATATGGGGAAATTGGCGAAGTATGGGAAGGTCGTGGAGGTGAAGTTGAAGGCGGTGTATAATGAGTAGGATAAGCGTGGCTCACTTTTGAAAAGTGAGCTACGCTTATTTTTGGGGTATCTAAAACCCTGCGCTTTGTGTCTTAGTTCGGCAAGCTCACTACAAGTAGGGGTAAATTAGGATTTTATTCTTTTCGTGTTCCTAAGTATCTTTTGCGCAAGTTTCATTATAAGGAATGAAACGTAAATAAGTTGATGATTTTATAGTCCCGTAGGGACGCGATATTTATAGGAAAAAACATGCCCCGCTCCCTCTCTTGTTTTTCGTGCTTGCACGAAAAACGGAATAAATTGGGGGAAAAATTCCATTTTCTATAAATATTTCGTGCCTAC
>JAYUZN010000147.1:0-3049 GCA_043751755.1 Bacteroidota bacterium
CAAACACACAAGCAATGAGGGTAAAAGCCGTAGTAGTTTGGCAGACAAGGTCGCGAAACTCTGTTTTTTTGCGATAAAAAACCACGATTCCCCACATTCCCAAAGCTCCCAACGCCCATTTTCCCCATTCCAACAAAGCATCTCCCAGCATAGAAGCCCCATAAATGCCTACAATTCCTGATATGCCAAGATAGGCTGCACATGCCCATAACATAGCATTTTGAGAAAATAATTCTGCCAAATCTTGCCTTTTTCCTTTTATAAAAAGCCAAATAAATAGCCCAAATACAAAAATGCTATAGCCCAAAAACTTGGGAATCTGCACAGGATCCATGACGCGCAAAGTGTAAATGCAACAAATGATTCCCATTGCCGCAATCAAAGGCAAGGGAATTTGGGGGAAACTTAAAGGGGGAGCAGCAACTTTGCTGGCTTTTGGGATAGTTTTGCTTGTCTTTGCCATTATTTTTTAAAAACTTAGATACTAAGGAATGAAAATTGAATAAAGTAACAATTTAATAGTCCCGTAGGGACGGCGATATTTATAGAAAAAACATGCCAACCCCTCCCTCTTTTTTTAGCGTTTGCACGAGAAACGCAATAAATTGGGGGGGGGGGAAATACCATTTTCTATAAATATTTCGTGCCTACGGCACTAAGAAATCCCCAAAATAAAATTGTTATGTTATTTATTTTCCATTCCTTAGTTTCCTTTGTGCCTTAGTGGTAAATTATAAGGTTATTCTTTTCGTGTTCCAAAGGAATGTATTTTTAACAAGAAATCCAAATTTTATTTTCTCTGCGCAACAAATAATTTCTCGAAAATCCTTTGCTTTTCCAAATCATTTTGTACCTTTGTGCAAGTCAATTATACCTCTTACGGAAAAAAACGGCATCATGAAAACAATTCTACACTTCATCGCACTTTTAGCGGCTATTTCGCTGGCGAGCTGCAACAATCGGCAATGTATCAATCCCAAAAACAAGGTCTTAGGCAAATCTACGGAGCAGCTGTTGGGACATGCCAAAAACAGAAGTTGGTGGGTCTATGCAAAGGAAAATAGTACTTTGCGAGATTCTATTCACTTAGAAAACTTTTCGGACAAAATCCTGCGTTTGCGGGAAAATGAAGCCTGTGATGACAAAGAAGTGATTTCTTTTGACTTGATAGGGCAAGGCATTTTGTGCCACAAAGTAAAAGCAACAATAGAGGCATTGGCTTCTATTGATGTAGCTACTTATGCAGATAGCATTGATAATAAGCTGTTTAATTTCATTTTTTACAAAGAAAAAAGTGATAAATACGCCGAAAATGAATGGCTAAAGTATGAGATTTTGCCTACTTTTTGGGTCTTAGGCACTGAATATCAAGACGTGCTAAAAGTGTATCAAAAGGGTTTTGACCTCAATGGCGTGGCAGATGCAGAACAGAAACAGATTCGCTATTTTGCGCCAAAAATTGGCTTGATACGGGTAGAAAATGTGGCAGATGCCCATTTTTTGGATAATTCTGTATATAATTTGGAAAAATATGAGATACGATAAAAAAGTATCTCTATCTTTACCGCCTTACTGTAATAGAGTGGCTCACTTTTGAAAAGTGAGCCACTCTATTACGAAACACACACATTTTAACACCTATAAAAAATATGGCAACATCACAATCCGAATTTGTCTCTCCCACTTTGGAGGAAATTCAAAACTTTGAAGGGAAATATCCCAAACAGCTCTGGTATTTATTTTTCAGCGAAATGTGGGAGCGATTTTGCTTCTATGGCATGAGAGGTATGCTTACCTTTTTTATGATTAGCCAATTGGCGATGGACGAAAAAGTGGCGAATCTTCAATATGGCGCAACGCAGGCTTTCGTTTACGCTTTTACCTTTATTGGCGGCTTTTTTGCGGATAAAATATTAGGCTTTCGTAAATCCCTTTTCTGGGGCGGATTGTTGATGATTGTAGGGAGCTGCATCCTTGCTTTTGACCCAAAAAATCTTTTCTTTCTGGGGATAAGTTTTAACATCATAGGAACAGGGTTTTTCAAGCCCAATATTTCAACTATGGTGGGTGCTTTATACAAAAGAGATGATAACAGGCGAGATGCGGGCTTTTCCTTGTTTTATTCAGGCATCAATATTGGGGCATTAATCGGCGGATATGTCTGTATTGCTATTGGTAAAGGTACTTTTCTGTCAAGCATCGTTCCTGCAAACCTAACCTGGAACGTTGCCTTTGGCTTAGCAGCAGTTGTTATGACGATAAGTCTATTGACGTTTACCTATACCCAAAAATCTATGGCAAGCATCGGCTTATCTCCGATTGACAGTTCAAGCGATAAAAAATGGTATGAATATGTGGTTTATTTAGGCGGTTTGCTGGCAATTCCTATCATTATGAAAATGGTGGCAAATACGGAATATACAAATTGGTTTATGTATATAATTGGTCCATTGAGCTTAATTTACCTGTTTTATGAGATGAGTAAGCACACGATTTCAGAAGTAAAAAAGCTGATAGCCGCCTTATTATTCATTTTGTTTTCTGTAGTATTTTGGGCAATCTTTGAGCAGGCGGGTGGTTCTTTAAGCATTTTTGCAGCCAATAATGTGGACGATAAGTTATTTACCCTTATTTCGCTCGACCCGAATGGCGTAAATAATGCTGCGAACTCCTTGTTTGTTATCATCTTCGCGCCCTTGATAGGGTTGTTATGGATTGCCATGTCGCAGCGAAAAATAGAGCCAAATACGGTTGTAAAATTTGGGCTTGGATTTTTATTTCTCGGCTTTGCTTTTTATACTTTTTATGCTACGCGTTTTTTTGCTGACCTACAAGGCAAGACTTCCTTAGATGTTTTCACATTGGCATATTTTATTGTAACCTTGGGGGAGCTATGTTTGTCTCCTATTGGTTTATCGATTATGACAAAACTCTCTCCTGCTCGACTACAAGGGATAATGATGGGAATGTGGTTTTTGGCAAGTGCTTATGGGCAATATGTGGCAGGCTTGTTTGGTGCAAGTATTGTGTCAAATGTTGAAAATGCCTC
>JAYUZN010000148.1:0-22944 GCA_043751755.1 Bacteroidota bacterium
CCCCGTTGCGCCAAGCGGATGCCCCAAGGCAATTGCCCCGCCATTTACATTCAATTTATCGTCCGGAACGTCCATTTCTCTTTGAAATTTCAGCACCGCCGAAGCAAAAGCCTCATTCATTTCGTACAAATCTATGTCTTTTGCCTCCATTCCTGCCCTTTTGAGCGCGATTTTCGTAGCAGGTGCGGGACCTTGCAACATAATCGTAGGCTCATCACCTGTCAAGCCAATGGACTTGATTTTCGCACGAGGTTTCAAGCCCAATTTTTCCCCAGCCTCCTTGCTGCCTATCAACACCAAAGCTGCCCCATCTACAATGCCTGACGAATTGCCTGCATGATGCACGTGATTGATGTTTGACACTTCGGGATAGCGCAATTGTGCCACAAAATCAAAACCCATTTCGCCCATCATTTGGAAAGAAGCCTGCAATTTCGCCAAACTTTCTACACTTGTATCTTCCCGTATCAGCTCATCAAAGTCCAATATCAAAACGCCATTTCTATCCGTAAAAGGAATCAAAGACTTGTTGAAATAGCCATTTTTGCGGGCAAAAGCAGCTTTTTTGTGCGAATTTGCGGCATAAGTATCCACATCTGTACGCGAAAAACCTTCCAAAGTCGCTATCAAATCGGCACTAATGCCTTGCGGAATAAACTTCACTTTTGCATTGACTTCGGGGTCCATATACCAAGCTCCCCCGTCCGTACCCATCGGCACGCGCGACATAGATTCTACGCCGCCTGCCACGACCAAATCCGTCCAGCCTGAACGGATTTTCATTGCAGCCAAATTGACAGCTTCTAAGCCCGAAGCGCAAAAACGATTGATTTGTACGCCCGAAACTTTTTGGTCCCAACCTGCATACAAAGCCGCTGTTTTGGCAATATCTGCACCTTGGTCGCCAATCGGTGTTACGCAGCCGAGAATAATGTCTTCGACTTCTGCTGTGTCAAAAGCATTTCTTTGTTGAAGATGTTCGAGCAAAAAAGCCACCAATTGAATGGGTTTTACCTCATGTAAAGCCCCTGTTTTCTTGCCACGCCCGCGCGGGGTACGAATGGCATCATATATATATGCGTCCATAGTTTTTTTGTTTGAAATGAAGGGACAAAAGTAGGGATTTTTTGGATAGTTTTTATTTGTTTTTACCGCAAAATTCGCAAAGGAGTCGCTATAAATTGCCAGTTTTGCATTTTTGCCACGAATTGCACGAATTAACACGAATTAACAGCCCTAATTCGTGGAATTCTTGGCTATAAAAACAAGTTTTGCTATATTTACGATGTTTTCTTTATAGCAGGATTTTTAGCATAAAAGCCTTACATTTGTACACACACTTTTCTCCAACATATATGTATTTATTCCTCAAAACCACGATGTTATTTTACTTTTTGCCTTTTTCGCTGCTATATGGGCAAAATATTCCTATTACGCATGGCGATTTCAAGGCAGAGCAGGCTTTGCGCAAACTCTATGATGAGGCAAGGGTTGTGAGCTGCCAAATATTTTCGAATGAAAAGGATAAGGAAAATCCGCAACTTATCCTATCCCAAGAATATGATAGGGAAGGGAAAATGACACAGGAATTGGAATTTGAATATAATGTTGAAAAAGAGGCAAATGACACTTTTGTGAATACATTTACTTATGATGCAAAAGGGCTACTAAGTGGCTATAATACGGGCAGATATGACATTATGGGAGGCTACATTTATAACGATAAAAATGAGCTTAGGTATTATGGCATGTCGGGTGCAGAGGCAAGGACATTTTCTTTTGTCTATAAAAAAGGCTTGCTTATCCAGGAAATCGGCAATGGGGCTACGCAATTAACGGAGGAAGGAAGACCGAATTGGACAAAGTTTGAAGAACGTTTTTTTGAATATAATCACAAAAAACAAAGGGTAGGAGAAAAGTACTATTTTTTTGGGAATCTGAGTGTTACGAAAGAATATGTGTATGATAAAAAGGGATATTTATCGCAGGAAAAAATGTGGTATGGCGAGAAAACGGGGGAGCCTTATAACATATTGACTTATAGTTACGGCGACAATCATTTGTTGACGGCTATCCAAAATACGGAGGAAGGAGTTACTTTGTCTTACAAATATACGTATAGCGACTGGTAGCCCCAAAAAGCGTAACCCTAACAGCTACGCTTTTTTATATAAAACCCATCAGAACTATCAATCCACATTATCATGCAAGAAAGAATTATGTTCTTTGAGCTTGAATTTGTGTTCCTTGTCCTCATCTATTGTTGTATTTGACAAATTGACTGCACCCTGTTTTTTAGAATTATCCTCCAAAACCACTCTTTTGCGCAAATAAGCAGGCTGATTTTCAAGCCCATTCAAACTGTCATTGTCATGAATGTCGTAGGCTTTAGAATTGAGTCGTTTGAGGCGGTCTTCACGCTCTTTGCGATTGAGCCGTTTCAAAGTCTCCCTTTCAGATTCCGTCATTTCCGTTTCTGAAGGCAATTCCTCAAAATTCTCTATACGGGGTTTTGTCTCACTTTTGATGTTTTTGTCGGCAGAAATACGTGAGTTTAAAGAAGGCAAATGCAAAGGCTTGTTTTTTTCTCCTTCAAAACGCGTGGCAATAACGGTAACACGAAGGTCATCTTTCATGGTATCGTCATAGACAATTCCATAAATAATATTCGCATCTTGCCCTGCCGTATTTTGGATATATTCCACAATCACAGTCGTTTCCTCCATGCCCAAAGAGTCCATCGAAGCTGTAATATTGACAATAATCGCCCGCGAACCTGCAATTCCTATGCTATCTAACAAAGGAGAATTGATGGCAGCTTCGGCAGCTTTCAAGGCTCTGTCATCACCTGTTGCCAATGCTGTCCCCATCAAAGCCCGTCCGCCATCACGCATAATCGTACAAACGTCCGCAAAATCCACGTTTACATAGCCTTCGGTCATGATGATTTCAGCGATGCCTTTTGCGGCATTGCACAATACTTGGTCGGCTTCTTTGAAAGCAGCTATCATCGTAACTTTGTTCCCCAAAGTTTTGAGCAAGTTATTATTGTCTATAACAATAAGCGTATCTACAGACTTTTCAAACTCTTTCAAGCCTTCTTCCGCTTGCAAGCTGCGGCGAGGACCTTCAAATTTGAAAGGAGTTGTAACGATTCCTACCGTCAAAATGCCCATTTCTTTTGCCATCTGTGCCAAAACAGGAGCTGCTCCAGTGCCTGTTCCGCCGCCCATACCTGCGGTAATAAAGACCATTTTCGCGCTGTCTTTGAGCAAAGAACGGATTTCTTCGAGGCTTTCGGCTGCGGCTTTTCTGCCCACTTCGGGGTTTGCACCCGCACCGAGTCCTTCGGTTTGATTGACTCCCAAACGTATTTTAGTAGGGACAAGGCTTTTTTTCAATGCCTGAATATCTGTGTTGCATACCACAAAGTCCACGCCATCAATGCCTTTGTGAAACATGTTATTTACAGCATTTCCGCCGCCGCCGCCTACGCCGATAACTTTTATAATGGAGTTCTGATTTTTTGGAAATTCAAATTGCATATATTTATATAGTTGAGAGTTGAATATTTGGTTGTTTCGCGCAGATTTTCGCAGATTTAACCGCAGATTTTCGCAAATGTCTCTTAATCTGCGAGAATCTGCGTCCCTAATCTGCGCCCATCTGCGTGAAATCTACTCGATAAAGTCGCCCGTATTGCTAAGGGTATTTTCAAACCATGTTTTCACACGGTCGATGAAGGAAAATTTAGGTCTTTCTTCCGTGGTAAGAATAGACTTTTGTTCGCTGCTGTAGCCTTGAGACTGCTGAATTGCAGGTGCTTGTTGTGTAACTGCCTTTTGTTGCGCAGGGCGTTTCAAGTATTCCGCAGAGTTTAAGCCCATGATAACCAAGCCTGTCCCTGTTGCATACATAGGGAAATTGACCTCGTCCACCATGCCACTTGCCAAATGCTCGCCTGGAAAACCAATACGAGTATCCACTCCTGTAACATATTCCACAAGTTGTTTCATATTTGCCAACTGCGCACCGCCACCCGTTACCACGATTCCTGCCACCAATTTTTCCTCATAGCCAGAGTTTTTGATTTCTGCCGAAACGAATTCCAAAATCTCCTCCATACGGCATTGAATAATCTGCGCCAACATTTTTTGGCTAATTTCCTTTGCTGCTCGGTCTCTTGGTCCGGGAATGCTGATGATAAGGTCTTCTTCCAAAGCCTCTGCCAACGCACTTCCATACTGCGTTTTGAGGGCTTCGGCATGTCTTTTCATCACTTTGCAGCCCTGTTTGATGTCCTCCGTTACGATATTTCCGCCAAAAGGAATAACAGCTGTATGGCGAATTATATTATTTTCCCATATCGCAATGTCCGTAGTTCCGCCGCCGATGTCTATCAAACACACGCCAGCCTCCTTTTCTTCGTCTGTCAAAACGGCAGAACTTGATGCCAAAGGCTCCAAAATAAGTTCTGTAACCTCCAAACCTGCCCGCGTTACACAACGAAAAATGTTGTTTGCAGCAGTTGTTTGCCCTGTTACAATGTGGAAATTTCCTTCCAAACGCACCCCTGACATTCCTACAGGTTCTACTATACCTCCCTGATTATCAACGGTATATTCTTGTGGCAAAACATGAATAATCTCTGTTCCGGGTTGTGTGGCAATTTTAAACATCTCATTGTGCAAACGAGAAACGTCTTCGCGCACGATTTCGAGGTCGGGGTGATTGAGGGTAATGATGCCCTTGTGCTGCATACTGCGCACATGCTCTCCAGCGATGCCTACATGCACCACTTCGATTTTGATGCCAGATTGTTTTTCAGCTTCAGCAATTGCCTCACGGATTGCCTGCACTGTTTTTTCAATATTGACAACTACGCCACGGTTTACACCGTCTGACTCAGCACGTCCTACGCCGAGAATGTTAATTTTTCCATATTCATTGCGCTTTCCTACGATAGCACAGATTTTGGTGGTTCCGATGTCGAGACCGACTACGATTTTATCAGTCATGGTATTTAAATTGAGAATTGATGTAAAAAATGTATTTGTTCGCGCAGATTTTCGCAGATTTAACCGCAGATTTTCGCAAATGTTTCTTAATCTGCGTGAAATCTGCGTCCCCATCTGCGAAAATCTGCGTGAAATAAGAAATATTCAACTGCGTTTCCCGATGATTTGCCCTCGATACTTCACACTAAAGCCCTTATACTTGTTCCAGCCCACTTCTTTAATAACTTGGTCATAAAAAATGCGCATGTTTTCAAACTTTTCTTCCAAGCGTTTGGGTTCGCCAAACTCTATATACATGGTGCTTATTTGCGGATAAAACATCAACTCGTTGCCTTGTGTGATGTAGATTTCCGAAATTTGCGCCTTCCAAAACTTGTCATTTTCAATGAACTGCGCCACAGGAACGACATTTCTGATGAGTTCGCAGCGAAACGTATCCCTTGGCTCTACGGTTTCCGAAAACTGTCCCCGAATAAGCGGCACATTTGAGGAATGACGATTAGCGGTTGGAAATTTGATGCCGTCTTTGTCTATATACAAGCTCGTCCCGTCCATGTTCACAACCCGCGCAATCGGCTCACGCAGCGTAACTTCTATATGCAGTTTGCTGCGAAAAGTCTTTGCTACTTGTGCGTCTTTTATATAAGGACTCATTTTCAACGCCTCCTCTACCTGCCGCAAATCTATCGTTGTCATGCCTACGCCAATTACAGGTTTTTTGTAGCCTTCTTCAATGATTTTGCCAATTTGTTTAGTAGTCAAAAAAGCATTATTTTCATTGCTTATAATATTGACTTCCAACTCTTTGCATACTTGACTTGCCTGATAGCTGCGGACAGAAATGAAAAGAACGGTCAGAAAAAGGAGCAATAATGCGATACGAAATTTAGGTTTTAGCCTATATTTGAAAATGCGTGGCAGGGCTACAGAAGGCATTTTGAAGGGCATTTTACGCTTTCTCGGCGTTTTTGCTGCTTCTGCTTCCTGTTTTTTGGCTTCTTCTGCCGCTTTTTCAAGGGCTATTTCTTCAAAAGTACGATTGCGTTTTTCCATATATTTCTCGCAGATTTTCGCAAATTTAACCGCAGATTTTCGCAGATTTTTATTTATAGTAATTAATTATTCGTTGAAAAACGCCTAACAAATCTTCTATATGCTCCAAACTATAGGTTTTTTTGTCTATGTAAATTTTGTCAGTTAATTTTAAAAATAACCAATCTTTTCCTGTTGTAACACAACCATAAATGGCTTCTAAGTGTGTACCCTTATTTTGATTGAATACTTTTGCGCCTATCATTTGTGCAGCGCATTGAGCTACGCCAATTTCTGTATCATTTTTCTTTGCCTCTAACAACTGAAAAATGGGAAAATTGATGTTAAAAGTATGACTATCTTTTGCCAAAATAAAATCACATTCTCCGTCTAAGCCCTGCTCCTCATCTGCCGTCAAAGTGTCGCCCGAATGAATGGTAAAAAACTTGTCATTTCGATTTCTCAATTCCACCAAAATCGGAAAAACAATGCTTTCAGACTTAGCTTTTTCGCTACGAATCGGCAATTCCTGCGCAATTTGCAAGGCAGTTTGCAGCCATTCAGAAGGCTGTACTTTTTCTGTGTTGTCAAACAGAAAAGTAACCTCATTCTGCAAGCCAAATTTTTGAGCGATAATGTCAAGTGTGAATTTGCTGTAAGCCATGATTTGAAATGAAAAATGAAAAATGAAAAATGAAAAATGAAAAATGAAAAATGAAAAAAAACGCAAACTATCAACTATCAACTATCAACTTTTAACTTTCAATTTCCCCACATCCCTATCTATATCTCCCGCCCCCAATATCAAAATTACCGTTGGTTTTTCTATAAAACCCTGAATTGTCTCATTTAACGCCTCTTTTTCTATCAAAACCTTCTTTTCTAAGCTTATTTTTTGCAAAATAATATCAGAAGTAATGCCCTCAATTGGCTTTTCGCGGGCTGGATAAATCGGAATCAAAATTGCCACATCTGCCATAGAAAGTGCCTCGGCAAAACCCTCATAAAAATCCCTTGTACGCGTGAAAAGATGTGGCTGAAAAACCGCAATTACTTGTCTATCAGGGAAAAGCGACTTTGCTGTGCCTATCGCCGCCGACAATTCGGTGGGGTGATGGGCATAATCGTTTATCAAAGACAGCGTTTCTGTGTGGCTCACTACCTCAAATCTCCGTTCAATTCCTTTGAAATCCGCCAAAGCCTCTCGCACTTTTTCAGCATTTCCGCCTGCCCAAAGCATCAAAGTTATGGCTGCTGTAGCATTGCTAACATTGTGTCTGCCGGGCAAAGGCAAGCTAATATCCTTTATCGTAACTTCTTCAGAAACATAGTCAAAAGTAGTGGCAAGATTGGCAAAACGCAGGTTTTGTGCCTGATATTTTCCACTTTCTATGCCATAAGTTTCCACTTCTCTCTGCCAATCAAAGGCTGCTATCTCACTGTTTACCAATAGTTTGCCTGAAACTTGATGCGCAAAATCTCTGTAAGAAACCAGCATATCCTCATGTTTTCCATAAATGTCTAAATGGTCGGCATCTAAGGAGGTGATGATGGCATATTTTGGAAACAAGGTGAGAAAAGAACGGTCAAATTCATCGGCTTCTACCACACAAAATTCCGATTTTCCAAAGGCAAAATTTCCGTTCAAATTCTTGGAAATTCCCCCCAAAAAAGCCGTAGTATCCACCCCACAAAAACGGGTAAGATGCGCTAACAGCGTGGAAGTTGTGGTTTTGCCATGCGTGCCAGCCACGCCCAAAGTCTCGTAATTCTTACAAATTTCTCCTAAAATCTGGGAGCGTTTTTTGGGAATAATGCCCCTTTCTTTTGCGATTTCAAAAGCAATATGCTCCTTTATGGCAGGCGTATAAACGATGTCTGTAATGCCTTCAAACTGCTTTTCGTTTTCGTCAAAGAAAATGCTAATTCCTTCATTTTCTAAGGCTTGTGTAACCGTAGAAGGGGTTTTGTCGTAGCCCGAAACCTTGACTCCTGCGAAGTTGTAATATCTTGCAAGATTGCTCATGCCTATTCCGCCTATGCCCAAAAAGTATATGTGTTTCATTTTTCCTGTTTTTTCTCGCAGATTTTCGCAGATAAAATACAAAAACTAATTACCATTCATTGTCCACATCTGCGAAATCTGCTTAAATCTGCGTTTATCTGTGTGAACCTAATGAATTACTTTCAAAATCTCATTTACAATTTCCTTTGCAGAATCGTGCTTTTTCACTTTTGCGATATTGTTTGTCAAAAGAGAAAGCCTGTTTGTGTCTTGAACAATGGAAATCGCTGTTTTGACCAAATTTTCCTTTGCTTCTATGTCTTTTACCAAAACGGCTGCCTCTACATTTACCAAAGAAAGGGCATTTTTGGTTTGATGGTCTTCGGAAACATTGGGCGAAGGCACCAAAATCGAAGGCTTTGACAAGGCAATGAGTTCGGAAATCGTGCTGCCGCCTGCCCTGCTTACCACCAAATCTGCCAAACTATAGGCTGCTGCCATGTCTTCAACAAATGGCACAAGTTGGATATTTTGATGCTGTGGAATCGACATTCTCAACTTTTCGTAGTAAAATCTCCCGCATTGCCATATCCATTGTACGTCCGCAGCTATGATGCTTTGTATCTGATTTTCAATGGCTTGATTGATTTTCATTGCGCCTAAACTGCCGCCCAAACTTAGAATGGTCGTTTTTTGGGAAGAAAGTCCCATTTTTGCTGCCGCTTCTTCTTTGGGAAGGAGTGCCATGTTTCGGATAGGATTGCCTGTTATGACACATTTTTTCTTGTCAAAATATTTCATGGCATCTACATTTCCTAACAAAATTTTGCTTGCATGGCTTGATAACCAACGATTTGTGATGCCCGGAAAGGCATTTTGTTCGCAGACTATCAAAGGGATTTTTTTCCAAGCCGCTACTCTGCCCAAAGGTCCACTTGCATATCCGCCTACGCCTACGACCACATCTGGGCGAAAATCGCTGATAATGCGGTAGGCTTGTGTAAGGCTTGTTACGAATTTGACCGGAAAAAGGAGGTTTTTGCCCAAATTTGCGAATGTCAAAGCGCGTTGTATGCCGCTAATCCATACGCCATGAATGGGAAAGCCATTTTTGGGAACTAAGTCCATTTCCATGCCGCCCTGCGCCCCTACGTATAATATGTCTGCATCAGGAAAGCGGCTGCGAATTTCGGTGCCGATAGATACCGCAGGGAAAATGTGTCCGCCTGTGCCGCCGCCTGAGATGATTATTTTCATGATGTGCTGTGATTTCGCGCAGATTCTCGCAGAAGGGGACGCAGATTTTCGCAGATTTTTTTAGACTATGAGCCGTTTGTGAGGACACAAACGGCGGCGGAGAGAAACAAGATTCAATAAATCATCCTTCCGTTATACATTTAAACGTAGATAACCATTCTCCATTTTCCCACATAAATGCTGAGTCAAACAAACTTTTGTAGTTGTTAATCCCAAAAGATTTTGCGAATTTTTTGAGAGCAGATTGCTCTGTTTTTGCAAGAATATTGTCAAGATGATATTCTTTTTGAGCATAATATCTGCTTATGTATTGAATTTGAAATGTTTTCATAAAAAAGGTTGTATCAGATTAAAACGATTTATATTATATTGTCCGTTCGCTAAAAATACATTTTGGTTTAATATCTTTTGCAAAGATTTATCTGTTTTGGCTGCCATTGTTAACTTATCAAGGTTTTCTGCTACCTCCAATTCCTTCAACAAATACCATTCTGTTAAAATCTGCGTGTATTTTTCTTTTTGAGAAAAAGCATGTTTAAAATCATTGAGAAACTCATATTTTTCCATAAAATCCGTTTTGGCAATTGCATTAATGATTCCCAAAATCATTTCCATTGTATTTTCTTCTCCCGAAAGATAATCCCAAAATTCACCTGCTAATAAAATCTCCTCTTTTGCCATAAATTTAGTACAATCCACACTGTATTTCATGTAAATTGTTTTGTCATATCCTGTAGCTGTTTTTGCTGTAGGGTCAAAAGGAAAAGCTAAAAAATAAGAAACTGATTTGGAAGGATTTGCGTTTCTCAAAGCTGCCTTTGCCAATAATATTTTCTCTTTTTCGACCTTAAAAACACCGCTATTAGGCTTTACTGTTTTCAATTCAATGCACACAATATTCTTATCATCTTCAAAATAAATATCTGCTGTAAAATTTGGAATTTCCTTGTCCCATATTTTATTTTCAGGCAAAATCGAAGTATTCTCATCTCTCAAATGGGGTTTTTGTGTCCCATTTTTGAGTCCTATGATAATATCAGAAATGGTAGTTTGTTGCTTATGAGAAATTTTCAAATGCTTAAATTCTCTTTTTTCGCCATCACACAAAATATGCGAAACATTTTCAAAAAATGCCTGCCCAATAGTTGTATTTAGCCCATGCATCCAACTACTCAAACTGATAAAGGTAGGAATAGATTGCACTTTTCCTGCCAATTTATCAGCAAAAGCTGCTAAAAAAGCCTCATGAAAAGGCGCATTTCTATTATTTGAAGTATCAATCGGAAAGCTCTCAAAACGTGATTTCAAGGTCTTAATCACTTCTACAGCAATACATTGCTGTTTAATTAGTTTTAGCATACATTTACGTTCTCTAATAAAATCAATCCGATAAAGTGAAGTACCAGCAGAACCTAGTGGATTGATACAATCAATTGCATCATCTACTTCCCAATCTTTTCCTGCTTTTTCTGTAATAAAACTTTTTACCTTTTGGGTAGTTTCCGTTTTATTTTTGCCAACTATTGTATGATGCAAAATGACAATCTGAACAAGTGCCTCTTTTTCATTTTCGGCATATATTTCATATTCAAAATAATCTTCTTCACCATTTTGGTAACATTTGTAACCATAAAGAAATGTTTTCATAATTTACTTTGCTTTAAAATGAAAAATAATTTCAGAATACGCCCCTTTATCCTTTTCTGTTCGATTCAGAACAGGGCGTTTATATTGATTGACGATTTTCATACCTGCATTTTCTGCAATTTTGGGATAGAGATTATATTTATCATTGGAAACCAAAAATACGTCATAATCCTCCACAAAAAACCGTTTTGCATTATTTAAGACATTTGAAACGCCTATAACATACTCTTCTTGTGCTTTTTTGCTTTGTTTTCTAAACATAGGTCCGATTTCCTCCTCGTCTCTGCGCTCAAAACCAAACAAATCGTAGGCATATGCATGTTGTTCATGATAATCTATCAAACCCACATAAGGCGGGCTGGAAAAAATGCCTTTTATTTTTTGCGAATTTGCTAATTCGTAAAACGAAGGAGCTTTTTCGGCTAATTCAGCAAAAATATCCACATTTTCAGAATTTCCATTCAAAGAAAGTTGCATAGTATTCGTGCGCAACTTTGCAAATTCGCCATATCGCTGTATCGTATCTTTGCTATATCGCTCAAACCACGAAACAATCGAAAACAAAGGTTTGCAGATTTTCCCATGTTTGGCACAATAATAAGTAGTCGTAACAGGCTCCACCAAAGTCGCTAAATCTGCGTGTGTAGTAGCTCGGCAACTGCGAATGGTTCGACTTAAAATAACCGTAATAATTTTCTTAATAGCTTGATTTTCAATCTTTTTAATTTCATTAAAAACAAAATCTATTTCATCTCTTACAGGTTGCAAATACCATTTATCCAAAAAACGAGCATTTGTATCTTGGTTAATTTTGAGGTCAAATTCCTGTGCCAGCTTGTTAAATATGGCTAATACCACTTTTTCATGTTTTTCTGCATATTCAAATTCGTCTATTTCTTTTTTTCTTGCCCGAATTTTAAACTCAGGCGAAGGGAAAAATTCATTGTTATATTTATTCAATTCTGCCAATAATCTTGCCTCAAATACTAAATGTTTTGAATCTATTACAAAGGTTTTCAAGGCAGATAAAATATTTTGCAAAGTATTGTGCAAAGTTATCATATCTACTTGTTTGAGTTTCACGTTTGCAATAAGGCAATTAAAAGCCGAAATGTCTAAACCTATGGCATTGATTCCTAATTCATTAGCTTGAATAAGGGTAGTTCCACTTCCACAAAAAGGGTCTAACACAATATCTCCTTTTTGAAAAAAAACTTCTTTTTTGAACGTATCTGTATGTGAATCCAAAAAATATTCTACTAATTGTGGAATATATTTTCCCTTGTATGGGTGCAAACGATGCACATGTTTAGTCGTATCTGTTTCTTTGAGATAGTCAAAACTCAAAGCCCAATTCAAATCTTCGCCCAATTGTTCTTTCCATTCCACTTCTCTTGTGCCAAGAAAGGAACTATAATACTGTACCAAGTCATTTTTATCTACCAAAATTCCGCCATTTTCGCCGATTTTAGGCACTCGTCCATAATTCAGCAAATACGAAATATTCGCAGCCGTAACATTTTTGTTAATATGTGCGCTCGCAAATTCGGCGGCTTGTTTGATGCTTAATAGTTCAGTCATATTTTTGTGTGGTAAACATTTCTCAATTTTCGGCGCGCAGATTTGCGCAGATGTAAGCAGATGTCGCAGATGACAAGATTTTTATTTTTTTGACAAGATTGACAAGATAAACAAGATAAGAAAATTAATAGGGTTTTTCATTTCTCACTACTCATTTTCCCATTTCTCAATTTTCAATCCTCAACTTTCATTTCTCATTTATACATTTGTTTATATATATCCAACAATTGATTTGTTGTAGCTTTGTTATAGATTTGTGTAGAGGCTTGAATATTAATCGCTAACTTGTCTAAGACAGAAAAAGTCTTTTGAAAGATTTCTAAACATTTTTTATTGTCTCTTATGACTTCTAACAGTGTGGAAAAGTAGTTTTTATTGCGGGTAGAAGCTAAATATTCCCTGCGAAAGGTCTCTTTTTCTGCCAACATTCTAAACAACATAAAAGCATGATAACGGGCTTTGTTGTATTTGCGCTCGATTTCTTGGGCATTTAGCAGCTCTTTGAACTTGTATTGTATCAAACCCGCCAGATAATAGCCTTCAAATAGATGCTTATCTACAAAAATATCGTCTTTTAGGTCTTTGTAAACTTTGCCAAAAAAGCCCGCAACTTCATGCGGCTCGTCCAAAAACATGCCTACAAAAGCCTTTATTTGCTCGCGAATATCCACTACATACTTTTTTTTAACATAAGGTTTATTCGCATATTGATTGTTTCTTCGTTCATAAAAAAGCCCGTCTCCCATACTCGCATAGTACTCTTCCAAGCCTTTTTGAAACTTTGTGAGGGCTAATAATTCTTCTTCTTCTATTTTGGATTGACTATTTGTAGATAAAATGATGCTATCTCGCAAATCCTCGTCTTGTGTAACAATGATTTTGATAGGAATAAGTGCCTCATCAATTCCTGCCAAATTCCTACATTCATACAAGACATTTGAAGTCTGACAACCATTGACAATCTGATAGTTATGTAGGTCAAACCTGTCGGCACGTCCTTTGTTTTCGCTTGCAATGACGGTTATTCCGTTGTTTAACAAAGAAAATTCCGTAAATTTTTTGTCTTCTAAGGTCTGTTTTATGCGATGATTTACCTCATTTTCTGTCCCCAAAAAGTCTCGTACATTGTCATAAAATAGGCTTCTCAGGCTTCCATTATTGGCATCAATTATGAGTTTGCGAAACTCCTTAAAAGGCAAAGTCCCCACATACGCCTCCTCTACATTTTCGATGAAACGTAAAGCCACTTTATCCCTAAATTCAAACTGCGCAAAGATGGGATTCGCCGCTTTTTTGTACAAATCTTTGAGTTTATTGGCATCTATAGGCGTAATGAAGATTTTTTCAAATAGCCCCAGATGTTGGAGATGCTGCGTTTTATTGGCAATCGTTATCTCACACGAATTGCCCGCCTGCCAATTTCCCGTTGTGCAATAATAGGCATACAAAGTAAATTCGTTGAGGCTACCGATTTTTTCTAAGATAGCTTTATAAATTTCGTGGGCATTTTGCGCCTCTTGTGTGAGCGGATAAGTAGGTTTTTCTTGAAAAAAATCCTGAATGGTATCCAAAAAATTCCCTATTTCTTTGTCGTCAAAATGTGGAGACGTTTTTGCCTGAAAGAAATAAATACTCGCGCTTATTTTCTGTTTAGAACTACGTATTTCCAAATATTCATCTAAGGTTTTTATGAGTTTTCCGTTCAAAAGTATGGCTATTCCGTCTATTCCTTTGTTTTCGCCCACACATACCTCGTCTATATCTTCGGCACTCGCCGAATAATCTAAGACGTTGTTGAGGATAGCAAAAAAGCAAAAACGCTCAAATTGCAGGGATTCTGGCAATAAATCGAACCCGAAATTTTCGCTAAATGCTTTTAACTGACTTGAAATAACGATGTCTTTCATATAAGTTGCTGTAAATAAAATGATGGCTGTCTATAAATTTAACTTTCAAATAATTGATGAATTTTTCGTTCTTTATGGATTTTTATTTCTTGTAAATTTTGAATGTCTATAACTTAAGATGCAGCTTTTCAATTAATAATTATATTCCTGAAAGTCAATGAAATACGTGTTTTTCTTTCTTGTTTTTGATTATTAAAAATATCTGCTTTTTTGCCTTGTATGCCATGTGTCCAGAGATAACGTGCCTCATCTTTTAGGATGACTAAACTTCGAGGTTCTAACAAAACTTCTATCTTTTCTTTTGTGTATTTATGAATAAAATCCATGACATACGCACTTCCTAAGCTCAAAGAGACAATTGTGTCGCCAAAACAAGGCTCACAATCTACATGATTTGCAATGCCTTGCCCTGCAAGATATTCATTTACAATGAGTTGGTCGGGAATTGCTTGCATATATTTTTCTGCATTTAATCGTTCTGCAACAGGCAAAACCCAGTTAGGTAAATCGCCAATTTTCATAGAATAATCAATATATCTTGCTTTATAGTTGTATTTATAGCCGTAATGTTGAACCCGCCGTTTCAAGTCATCTAACCATTTTTCGCCATTAATATCTTTCCATAATCCATCTTCTTCTGCTTGAGAAATGTATTCAGGAATATAGGTCAATCCTTTTATTTTTGCTAATAAAGAACTATCATTCAGCGTTTTAGACGTTGATATGATAGGTTTTTCATTATTTTCGAGTAGGTCAAATATAGAAAGCTGTTGCATAATAATTGATAGTTAAAGTGATAATATCTCAAAATTAACGATTTCTTGCGAAGGTTCAAAAGATGAATTTTGCCATGAATTTGGTTTTGTTTTTTGAAATAAAATTTACGCCCTTATCAAATTCTTCGGGTCCACCCGCAAATTATTGCTCAATTTATTTTGCATAGCATCTCGGCTTACACTCAAAATAATGCCAAGCGAAAAACTTGTGAACAAAATCGAAGTGCCGCCCATGCTTATCAAAGGCAGGGTTACGCCTGTTACGGGCAGGATTCCTACGGTGATGCCCATATGAATGAGTGCCTGTAAGGTGAGCAAAAACGCAAGTCCCGAAGCCATGAGTGCGCCATATGTTTTGCTGCCTGACACTATCATAATGGTGCGAAAGAGCAGGGAAAGATACAAAAGTATGATGAACAAACTGCCCATAAACCCGTATTCTTCTACGATAATGGCAAAAACGAAGTCTGCAAATGCCGAAGGAAGGAAGTTTCTTTGCGCACTTTTGCCTACGCCTTTGCCTACAAATCCGCCCGTTGCAACGGCAATATTCGATTGCAAAGCCTGATAATTGCCTTCATATAGCCCGTCATCATGCGTGAAAAGCTGTTCTTTGTAGGCGTGAAGGCGACTTTCCCAAGTAGATGCCCGTTTTGCAAAGGCAAATAACATGAGCAAACCGAAAAATCCTATCATAAATAACACGCCTATGTATTTGAGTTCTACGCCCGCTATAAATAAAATAAGTACGCTAACCATAAATAACACAATGGCTGTACTTAAATTCGTGGGAGCTATGAGTCCGCAAATGATGATTATCCAAAAAATGCCGGGTAAAAAACCTTCTGTAAAGTCCTTTATAATGCCTTGTCGAAGGGTGAGCATTTTTGCCAAATACATAATGAGGGCTATTTTTGCCAAGTCGGAAGGCTGAAATGACATACCTGCGACATTAATCCACCGCGCCGCCTCGTTGATTTCGCGCCCACTGACGACTGTGTAGAACAGCAAAGGGACGGAAATGAGGAGGAGGGTATTCGTTATTTTGGCAAAAATGCGATAATTTATTTTGTGAACAATGAACATTACGCCAAAGCCTAAGGCTAATAAGGCGATGTGTTTGAGGGCATAAAAACTCGAACTTTCGTCTTTGCGCACTGCTAAGGCACTTGACGCGCTGTATATGGCTAATACGCTGACAAGTGAGAGCAGAAAAACGATTATCCAAATGATTTTGTCGCCTTTGAGTTTGCTAAGTAGCCAAGTGAACATGGTGTTTTTGTTGGTTCACGCAGATTTTCGCAGATGTTGGCAGATTTTCGCAGATGTGATTTATCTGCGTTTATCGGCTTCAATCTGCGTTAATCTGCGCGAAATGAAAGGAATTGTTTAAACTGCCTGCCTCTATCTTCATAATTTTGGAACAAATCGAAACTTGCGCAGCAAGGAGAAAGCAGAACACAATCCCCTGTAACTGCCTGTTTTTCAGCTATTTCTACGGCTTCTTGCATACTCATGGCTTGCGAAATCTGGGGAATAATGCCTGAAAAAGCCATTTCTAACTTTTCTGTATCTGCCCCCAAAATGATAAGACTTTTTACCTTTTGTTTTGCCAACTCTATCAAAGAACTGTAATCATTTCCTTTGTCCACGCCGCCCGCAATCCATATAACAGGTCTTTCCATCGCATCTAAGGCATAAAACGCTGAATCTGTGTTAGTTGCCTTTGAATCGTTGTAATATAACACGCCATTTACTTCTTTTACTTTTTCGATTCTATGCTCGATTGAGGCAAAAGAAGGCAGCAATTCTGCGATTTTTATGGTTTTTACGCCAGCCATTTGCGCCGCCATGATAGCCGCCATCACATTTTGAATATTGTGTTTTCCGATAAGCTGCATATTCTCAAAGTCAAAATACGCTCTTGACGTGCCTGTACGGGTCGCTATTTGCTTTTTTTCGGGCTTGTAATAGGCTTTTTGCCAACCATATTCTAAGCCAAAACTCTTTTTTTGTGCGTTTAATGTATATTTTTCAAGCATTTTGACGGTTATCGCATCTTCTCTATTGTAAATAAAAAAGTCACTTGTGCCTTGATTTTTGCCAATATTGAACTTTGAAGCCGCATATTTCTCTATATCATACTCATATCTGTCCAAATGGTCTGGCGTTATATTAGTCAAAACGGCAATATACGGGCGAAATTTGTTGATGTCGTCAAGCTGAAAACTGCTGACTTCTAAGACATACCAATCAAAATCCTGCGTTGCGACTTGCAAGGCAAAACTTTGTCCTATATTTCCGCCCAAACCGACATGGTAACCTGCGCCTTTGAGCAGATGATAAATAAGCGAAGTTACCGTAGTTTTGCCATTTGAGCCTGTGATAGCAATGATTTTGGCACTTGTATAGCGCGAAGCATATTCGATTTCAGAGAGTATTTTTTTCCCTGCTACACGCAAAGTTTGAATTAACTCTGCTTTTTCGGGAATACCCGGACTTTTGATAATCAAGTCTGCGTCTATTATTTTTGCCAATGTATGTCCTTTTTCCTCAAAAGGGATATTTGCTTCAATAAGCTGATTCTTAAACTTTTCTGCAATTTCTTTTGCATCAGAAACCCAGATTTTTTCCTTATTTTTTTGGGCTAACAGGGCTGCTCCTATGCCACTTTCTGCCGCACCAAGTATGGCTATTTTCATGGTTTTATGTTTTTTCACGCAGATGAACGCAGATGTAAGCGGATAACGCAGATAAAAGATAAGAAAAGGTTTTGCTTAGAGAGTGGCTCACTTTTCAGAAAGTGAGCCACTCCCTAAATATTCGGTTTATTTTGTGTCATTTTCTGGATATTTGAGTTGCCATTCCTGCCGCATCTGCTTCATTTGTTCTATGTGAAAAAGCCTATATTTTTCCTCTGCCTTCGCTGCGCGCTCTTTTACGTCTTCCAAAACTCTTTCCATAAGCCACGCCAATTGCTCGTCTGTCGGCTCGAAATCTGATGAGAAACTATAAGATGTGTTCATATATTGAAAATGCGTTTTACAGATTTGTATCTATAAATAATTGTGAAAGTAATACGATTCTTTTTGTGTAATTGATAGTCGTAGGAATTGCTAATTCTTTGTCTATCAATTTAAACTTTTTGGGAAATATGGAATCATTGTAATTTTCTTCTTCTGTTGGGATAAATACCTTTTCATATACTTTTTCACAAGCTTCTTTTATTGTTTTTTCGCTAAAATCGCCGCCTTTTTTCTCAAAAATATAAGACACTACGACTGCTAAAAAAAAGCTTTTATCCTCATTCATTTTGTAAGTAATATCTGCATATTTATCTAATTGAAACACAAAATATAATTGTGAATACAAGGGAGATTCGATATTTCCTGAAAAAAATACATATAAATCATGGTCAGAATTGAAGGTTGCTTCATAAATTCTGCTTGCATCTAAAGAAGCCCCGAACATAATTTGATGCCATTTTTTCAATATTACCTCGCTTCGTATGGATTCAGCCCCTTCGCGCACAAGGTCATTGGCAAAGGTTTCCCCTCTTTTGGTCAAATAGGCAAGCCCTTTATTCTCAAAAAATGCTTTGGCTAATTGATTAAATTTTTTATTACTTAGTTTATCAATCGTATCTATGCCAGACTGCGTATTTGTCGCATCTGTAATTAATTCTACTAATTCTGGGTCGCGTGTTTCGTAGAGGCGAATGGTAACATCTACATTTAATAATTTGCCTTTATCTGCTTTATATTCCTGATACAACAAATAAGTAGTTTGTAACCCATTGACAATCACAGGATTAATTGTTTTTAAGGGATATTCCCCTAATTGCAATGTGGGAGGCAATGAAAATCGGTCACAAATAATGGTAATTCCATTATTCAAAAACGGAAAATAAAATTTATTTCTACTATTCAAAGTTTCTAAAATTTTTTGGTTCGTAATATTTTTTTTGCCCAAAAAGCCTCTAATATTTTCGGAAAAGATTCTTTCTAAGGTACCATTTAGCTTTTCTGCTTTTTCCAAAAATTCGCACAATTGATAGGCAGAAATCCTAAATAAAGCTGCTTTTACTTCATAAATAGAGAAACTAATAAGCCCTTGATTATCAGTAAGTGCTGTAATATTCGATTTTTGGGGGCGGAAAATAAATTCTATAGGTTTTCCTGCTTTATTGGCATCTAATAAACTTACGATTTTATTAAATATATCATATTTATCCCAAATTTCAAAAGAACCTTGTATATGAAACTGATTGAAAATGACATGATTAGGACTTGTTTTTTCTTCTTTATCGCCATTACAAATAAAAAATAGCGTAGGAGTAATGACGTGTCCTAACACATCAGAAATGTGTCTATATTGTGCTATTGCCCCTTTCAAATCTTCAATATTTCCTTTTTTTACTTTGTTTCCATCAATAAAAATGTCTTGAAAATCATTTCTAAATTTATCTACCTCATTTTGTTTGAGTTTTTCGGTATTTTTGCATTGAAAAACATACAAAGTGTAGTCTTCTCCATCTTTTGCAAAATAAATCCCGTCTATCCCGCCATCATTTTTGCCTTTGACAATGACTTCCTTATACACTTCGTCAAAAGGCTTATCTAAAATAGCCGAAATAGAAAAGACCTCAAATGCCTCATTTTCAGTGATTTGAAAACGCTGCGAAATGCGCCGTAAAAAGCCTTGAATGTACAAGGTATGATTTCCGTTTGTAGCTGCCATGAGGAAATTGAAAATGGAGAATTGAAAATGAGTGCAATGCTTATTTTTATCTGCGTTATCTGTTGTCATCTGCGAAAATCCGCGTGAAATTGAAAATTACCTCAATTTTAGCGTTGCAAACGACAACACACACAACAAAATCGCCAAAATAAAGAACCTCATAACGATTTTTGCCTCGTGCATTCCGCCTTTTTCGTAGTGATGATGCAAGGGCGACATGCGAAATAGCCTATGTTCTTTTGCGTAGTCTATTCCATATCGCCGTTTGTTATATTTGAAATAACTTACTTGCAAAATAACAGAAAGACTTTCTACAAAGAAAATACCGCACATTATCGGAATTAATAACTCTTTTTTGACCATTAAAGCTAAAACGGCTATAACACCGCCCAGTGCCAAACTGCCTGTATCTCCCATGAAAACCTGCGCAGGATAGGTGTTGTACCACAAAAAGCCTATACATGCTCCTACCAAAGCTGCACAATATACAATGAGTTCGGCAGATAGTGGTAAGTAACTTATATTCAAATAGTTAGAAAATAAAGCATTTCCCGAAAGATAGGCAAAAAGCCCCAAAGTTGTGCCGACAATCGCAGAAGTTCCCGCCGCTAACCCGTCTATGCCGTCTGTTATATTCACGCCATTGGAAACGGCGGTTACGATAAAAATCGCAATGAGTACGTATATAATACGTCCCAACAAATCGGCATCTATGTGTCCTTTGAGAAACCAAACGTTTGAGTAGTCGAAAACGTAGTTTTTCATCAAAGGCAAATTTGTTCTGTAAACGAAACTTTTGTCTTTTAGCCCAAATAATTCGCGGGCTATTTTGTACATGTCTTTTTCCAAAATCTTGACGGTAACTTCTTTTTCAATCAAAAACCCTTCTTGTATTTCTTTTCGCATAACTGTATAACTTTCGAGTTTTGCGTATTTGCCGTCGTCTGGCAATTCTGAAAAGGAGAATCCATTGATTTGCAAGAGTTTATCTCCATTTATAAAACCTGCATCATTGAGCATTTCGGTCGTTTTGATGACATTGAGTTGGGTAATATTGGCACGACTTCCCATAAAATCGGGGTGAAAAATCATGGTTAAACCTACAATTAAGCCCAATCCTACCTGCCCAATAATCTTGAAACGCCCTTTTAAGCCTTGTTTGTCTTTTTTGAAAACTTTTATATAATCATCTATAAAACCAATAATTCCCATCCATATTATCGCTAAGAGGGAAAGCCAAATATAAGCATTTCTTATATCTGCCCATAATAACACTGGAAAAACAATGGCAGAAATGATGATTAAGCCGCCCATAGTAGGCGTTCCTGCCTTTTTTTTGTGCGTTTCGGGACCATCTTCTCTGATGCTTTCGCCTATGAGGTTTCGCCTCAAAATGTCAATTATTTTTCCGCCAATCAACAAAGAGATGAAAAGCGAAGATATGAGGGCTAATATAGACCGAAAACTGATGTATTTGAATACGCCAAATCCGGGTATATTATAGTGAGAATCAATGTATTGGAGGAGATAGTATAGCATATTTATGTGAGTTGAGAGTTGAGAGTGGAAAGTTGAGCGTGAGAAAGAAGTTAAAAATTGAGAAATGAAAGTTTGAGAGATGAAACGCCTCAAACAAACCTCTTTATTTTTCAACCTACTATTTTGAATGTAACAAACTTTTCACTTTCAACTATAAACTTTCAACTATTTATTTAAAATGACATATTCATTTGAGCCACTTCTGTCGTAAATGATGCCGTTTATTAGAAAAGTTTTTTGTTTATTGTAATAACAACTGCTGCATTTGTTTTGGAAACTTTCGCCACCTACGACAATATTCGTTATTTCGTAGTGAAAACTGTCGCGCGGGGCAGTTATTATATAGTCAAAATTCTCGAAATCTGTGCTGTCTTCGCCCAAAATAAAGACTTGTTGAACGGTTTTTCTATCAAGTCGTGGGTCATTGAGCTGCCCTTTTGTGTATTTGTCTAAATAAATAGTATCCAAATCTTGGAGCGTATAGCCTGTTGTGGCATTTACATCAAAGGAAAAAGTGAGCGCGTCTTCAAAGCCTTGTGGGTGCATGTCGCAAAATTGCGTGCTGCAACAGGCTGATAGTGAGATGAGTATGAATAAAGCGTAAATGTATTTCATGTTTGTGTTGTAATTCTTGAGATAAGCAACCCCTTCGAGGGGCTAGCGCCCACTCGAAGGGTTGCTTATCCTAAATGGTTATTTTTTGTTTTATTTCTCGCAGGTTTTTACAAATTTTTTGAAATAAAATTGGCTATTTTTTGTGCATTTTCTATAGAAAATTGATAGCTTAAATGTTGTGTAGCAATCATTTTTATTTGTCTTTCCCCTATTTTTACGTCTTTTATATCTTCTACTTTTGCACGTTTAATGTCTATTTTTACTATTTCTTGAGAAAACTCTTTGTTAAAGGCTTCTATTGCTTTATCTCCATGTATCCAAATAAATTGAGGTTCAATATTTTCCAATAAATAACGAAAAATATCTGTTTTTTTATCCTCTTTTTTCAATAAATTTGCTTTTTCTGTCGCTACAGGATAGACATTTGTTTCTAATATTGGACATTTTAGGATTTCCTTTATTTTATTTAGCATATTCCTCGTAGGAGAAACAGCCTTTTTGTTCTTCTTTGGGGTTTTTTCTTTTGTTTCTTGATATTTTTTAAACCATTCTTGGAATAAAAACCCTTCATTATCATTCCAATTACTCCAAAAATCATCATCCATTTGCGTGGCAGGATTGATGCCTACAATGAAAACTTTGCACTTCAAAGGCGAACCTTCGCAGACAAAAGGACGCAGATTTAAGTCCTTTATGTCTTGCATTTTCTCTTCCAATTTTGTTTTAAGAGTACTTAATTCCATTATATAATTGTTAAAATGGTTGTTTTAAAGTATAGAAATTAAATGAACTGTAATAGCTTGTCTGTTTGTAGAGTGGCGCACTTT
>JAYUZN010000149.1:0-1882 GCA_043751755.1 Bacteroidota bacterium
TTTGACACTATCCCCGTCCACGTCCCAATAAAAAGTAGCCGGAAAAATAAACTCGTCAATCGGTACATTGCTTTGTGGGTAATGATTTTGAACAGAATCTATATAGGCGTGTGCCAAACTTCCTGCATCATTCAGAATAGCATATATATAGGTACAACTTATATCGCCAATCAACAAATCTGCAAGCCCATTTTTGTTCAAATCCAAGGCTAAAATCGTAGAACCCGCATCTCTCACGATTTCGGGCAAAGAATCTTTGCGAAAATTGGGGTGAAAACCATTCAAAGGGCAAAATAAAGTGTCATGAATATGGGCAGAGCAATCAAAAGAGCCTTCATAAAAATGCCCCCAACAATAAGTGTCCAACTTGAACACAAGGGTATCGCAACGGTGAAAATCGTCCATCGCCAGATTTCTATGCAATTCTATATAATTAGAGGCATTGCCAAAGGTCAAAAAATCCATATCTCCGTCATTATCCACATCATAAATGCCCGGATAATCTATACGTGCCGAGTATAAAGCCCCTGTAAATGAGGTATATGCGGAATTTACGCCCGAAGGATAACGCAAAAGATAGCTAACATTATTTCCAGCAATTTGTGTATGTTCATAGATAATAACATTGCTCGTAGGCGTTCCACAAAAAATATCATTGTCGCCATCACAGTCATAATCCACAAATTCTGCCCAGCTTGCGCAGTTGCAAGTATCAAATAGGGCTTTGTATTGAGGGGCATATTCATACTTTCTTTCGCCTATTTGCGTAGAAACATTGAGATAGGGCGTAAAGGTAAAATCTACTCTATCAAATAACACGAAATCGGGCTTTCCATCACCATTCAAATCCGTTTGCCCAAATTGCGGCGCGTTCATCGCCCCCGACCAAGCACTATACAAGGTATCCCCATTTACCACAACAGGAATATCATTGGCTAATTGCGTATTTTGGGCAAAAAGTAGCCCGAAAGTGCAGGAAAAAAAGCCGAAAAAAATACTTATTTTTTTCATGAAAAAAAGAAATTGGTCATTGAGCGTAGTCGAAATGCCCCGAAATGAATGTCTTGGACTTCAAAGGCAGGGCTTTTTGGGGAGAAAACGAAAAATGGGGAATAATTTTCAGGTAGATTTCGCAGATAAGGAACAGGAAAAGAATAAAATCATCATTTACCACGAAGGAAACTAAGAAAGAAAAAATGTGCCTTAGATTCCTCCTTTTACCTCATTGCTTCGTGATTCTTAGTGCCTTAGTGGTGAGAAAAATATCTTTTTGTTGACTCCTTAATTTTGGTGCGGTAGCCCTATTTTTAAAAGGGTAAATCCTTGTAAATGCGAAAATCTGTGCAAAAAACTACAAACTCACCATCATATTCTTCGCTTTAGCCTTCATCTGATTGTCTTCTATATGGTCGAAAATAGCCACCGCTTTTTCCAAATTATTTTTTGCTTCGGGCTTGCGGTTCATTTTGATAAAAGCCAAGGCAATATTGTAGTAAGACAATGCCAAAGGGCGGCGCACAATGTTAGAAACTTCTACTCTGACCTTAATCGCTTTGCTCAAATGACGCACAGCCTCTGTATATGCGTTGCGATTGTAATAAATCGTCCCAATGTTATGTAACACATCTGCCACCTTATCATCTGTTTCCCCCCAAAGCATTTTACGCATCTCCAAAGCCCTCATGTATTGCTCTAAGGCAGGGTCCCAATTTCGCACTTCGTCATATACATAGCCAATTTTGAAATGGCAATCTGCTATCATTTCATTGAGTTCCACGTCCAAATTCTTCCATTCTCGCACACATCTTTTGAAATAATCTACCGCCTTTTGATAATCTTTGCGCTTGATGCTCATATCGCCAATGTCAAACAGCAACTTCGG
>JAYUZN010000150.1:0-6522 GCA_043751755.1 Bacteroidota bacterium
CGCTAAAAATCACCCCGCCCCCATAAGCATTTCCTGCATTGTCGTAAGTAGCCGTAAAGCCCCAATTATCCTGCGTAGAGGCTGTATAAGTAGAAAAAATAACAGTAGGGTCTATAACAAGCGGCTGCGAAAGGTCTATTTGCGTCTCGTCAAGGTCAAAAGATAAGATGCCATTTTCCCACAGATAGTTACAAGGGATTTGTTTTTTGCTGCCTTTTACAAGTTGATAGGCGTAGGGTTTAAGTTCCTTTACTTCGCCTACATTTGTCGTAAAAACAAGGTCTCCTTGCGCATTTAGGCGGATATTTTCCTTGTCTATGCCTTCAAAAGCCACTTTTATTTGTGCAATTCCGCCGTTTTGCAAAGCAGCAGGCGACAGTAAATAGTCATATTTCAAGTTGCCATTTCCACTATATACCTGCACATCTATGCCTGTATAGAGGTCTTTGTAGGTGATAGCAGCATAGGAATATACATGGTCTTTCCATTTACGTTGGTCGTTTCCCAAATAATAATTGGCATAATCCGCATATTTTTCTTGGGAAATGATGGAATGATGTGGATTTGCCCCCAAAAAATGGCTGTGATATACATGAGATTTAATGATTTGAGGGCTATTATCCCCCACCTCTTTGTCGTGTTTATCTTTGGGCTTGTCATATAAAGCAAAGGTAAACTGTTGGTTTTCAAACCAAACCATTCCTGCATTCGTCTGCAAGGAATATTGAATGCGCTCGTCCCACTGCCCTTTGTTTTCGGTGAAATGAGGCTGTGGGGCTTCCTGCGCGAATAAATGAGTAGTAAGCGCAAGCAAAAAGCAAGTGAATAGAAAATTATAGGTACGCATGATAGTTGAATTACAATGTAGTTGTGTTAAATATTTTTTTTACCTGTCAGGTCTTGAAGACCTGACAGGTAAAAAAATGCCTAAACAAAAGTAGTTCTATTTCATATATTGAACAAATAAAAAGGGTTTTTTGGGCAAAATAGCTGCATGAATGGTAGAAAAGGGGGAAAGGTACTCCGAGAATAACGCCGATTCATGTCATGCACTACAGTTTTTTGGGAGAATTCCAAATGAATGATTAGTTTTGCAGCAGTTTTAAATAGGGGAACAATATCCGAATATTGTACTAAAATAAGCCGTATATGATTCAAGTAAAAGGTCTAAACGATATTTGTAAGTCGATTAAAAGTAAAGCATTATTGAAACGCAGCACTTCCATTTAGAAAATGGAAGGTACGGACTAAAATCAATATTTCCCCTGAAATTTCTCATACAACTCCTTATGCAAATCCGTCAAATTCACCTTTCTCCCCTCAATAAACGCATAAATAACCTTTGAAGTTCGCATATCTAACACATCACCTTCTGACACAATCAGAGTCGCATCTTTGCCCTCCTCTATAGTCCCTACTCGCTTGTCTATGCCCAAAATCATGGCAGGATACAAAGTCAAAGCCTTCAAAGCCTCCTCTTTTTCCAAACCATAAGCCGCAGCCGTTCCTGCCATAAAAGGCAAGTTTCTAACATTCCAAAAAGCATCTATAGTATAGCCAAAAACAACCCCAGCATCATACAAAATCTTGGGCATTCTATAGGGCAAATCCACTGCATCATCTTCATTCATCGGCAATTGATGCGGCTTATATAAAATGACAGGAACATTATTTCTTTTCAATAAATCCGTTTGCAAATAGGCATCTTGTCCGCCCACAATCACCATATTAAGGTCATATTGACGGGCAAAAGCCACTGCTGCAATGATTTGTTTTTCGGTAATTGCCCGAATAAACAGCTTTTTTTCTTTCTTCAAAACGGGAACTAATGCAGATAACATAAGATTATGCGTAAAAGGCTTGCCACTTTCCTGCGCCAATCTATAAGCCATCGCTTCTTGCATTTTTTGGTGCAAATTTGCTTCTGCTTTTTCCTTATTTTTTTGCTGCTCCTCCGCCTGTTCTTTCGTAGGGGTGGAAGAGAAATTCATTTGAAACCACTCCAAATATACGCCATCATCTGTTACCATGACTGCGTCTTCATAGTTCCACGCATCAAGCTGCACAATCGAAGAAGTGCCAGAAAAGCCATTGCCACTTGGCGCAATTTGTGCCATCAAAACGCCATTTGAGCGCAGAGTAGGAATCACTTTTGAGTCCGTATTATAGCCCACAATCGCACGCGCATTCGGGTTATTGCCCCCTACTTCGCGCGAATCCGAAGTAGCCCGCACCGCCTCAATTTCCTCCAACCCTATATTGGAATTGAGCGCAATAAAGCCCGGATACAGATGCTTTCCGACCAAATCTATGGCTGTCCCCTCCCCTATCAAGGCAAGTCCTTTGCCAATTTTGGCGATTTTGCCCTTTTCAAGGCGAATATCTACCCCTTCTAAAACCTTGCCATTGCCTACGTGAAGGGTGGCATTTAGCAGTAGGATAGGCGTTTTTTGCGCAGGCGAAGGAGACGGAGTAACCTGTGCAAAAACAGCTAATACGTTAATTATGAAGAGAAAAAGAAGTATTTTTTGCATCAAAGTAGTTTTTTTTCACGCAGATTTTCGCAGATGAAAGCAGATGTGGGGGTTTTAATTTTTAACTCTCAACTTTCAATTTTCAACTATCAACTCTCATTTTCCCTAAGCAAAATACTGAAATGATGCTCTGTATGATACATCGTAAAATACATCAATTCTCGCAAAGTGATTTTCCCCAACAAAGGATGTGGCGCAATATACGTATCTAAATCACTTTCAGAAAAAGCCTGTAAATGCTTGATAAGGCGGTTTTTATGCCCTTCGTATTGAAGTAATAGTTTAGCCTTTTGAGGCAGAAAAATAGGCTTTGGCACAAAACGGGCAGTAGCAACTGCGCCATTCGCCAATTTTTCCGAATACTTTTGCACCAATTCGGGATAGGTTTTAGAAGGGCGATTTGCTTTGCCAAAAGTCCAACCTAACACAAACTTTGGCAGGTAAAGTGCCTGATTAACAGGCGCGACCGACTGAATCAGGTGCTGCAAATGCTGCCCAACCGACCATTTCCCATTCGGATTTAGCTCAAATTGCGTATCAGGCGTGTTTGCGACTTGCGCAGCAAAAGTAGTGAAATTTTTGTCTAATAATTGACAAATTTCGGAAATCGAGAGTTGTTGTGGCATATAGATATTCTGCATTTTGCGCAGATTAGCAGATTAACAGATATTTGCGAAAATCTGCGGTTAAATTTGTGAAAATCTGCGTGCCAAAGATACAGCTAAAAAACCGAAACTTCCAATCCATCATACGCAAGTGCCACATTTTCGGGCAAAATTGCCGAAATATCCGCATGTTTTCCCAATAAATGGCTAATATGCGTAAAATATGCCTGTTTTGGCTCAATCATTTTAACCATTTCAAGGGCTTCTGCCAAACTGAAATGCGAATGATGCGGCGTTATCCGTAAAGCATTGAGTACAAGCGTGTCCAAGCCTTTGAGTTTATCCAAAGAGGGAGGCGAAATATAGCTTGCATCTGTTATATAAGCAAAGTTTCGGTAACGAAAGCCTAAAACGGTCATTTTACTATGCAAAACGGGTATGGGCGTGAGCAAAATTCCTTGCGCCTCAAAATCCGTTTCCCCCGAAATCTCATGGATTTCTATTTCAGGTGCGCCGGGATATTTTTCTGCTGCAAAAATATACGGATATTCGCCTCTCAAAGACTTGATAGTTAAGGCATTGGCATAGACATGAATGGATTTATTCAGCAAAAAATTGAATGGGCGTACATCATCTAAGCCAGCGGTATGGTCTTTGTGGGGGTGCGTAAAAACCACTGCATCAAGGTCTTTTACTTTTTCTCGCAACATCTGAAAACGAAAATCAGGTCCTGTATCAAAAACAATCGTCTTTCCTTCTGCTTCTAACATGCCCGAAGTGCGCAAACGATTGTCGTAAGGGTCTTGCGATTGACAGATTTCGCAAGGACAGCTGATGACAGGAACGCCTTGCGAAGTGCCTGTGCCAAGAAAGGTAAATTTTGCCATATCTGTTTGTTTTTTAGGATTTCATACAAGCTGCTCTAAGCAACTGCATGTATTTCAGCCCTTTAGATTGGGCAAAATCTATATTTCTTTGTGGAATCCCTTCTGCATCAGGAAAATGTTCAAGGGCAGAGGTAATACTATCTTCCCGCAAAATATGCAACATCGGATAAGGAGAACGATTTGTATAATTGGCAGGGTCATTTTCGGCTGCCCCTTCAAAACAATATTCAGGGTGAAAGCTGGCAATTTGATAGATGCCTTCATAGTCAAGGTCTTCTACCAATTCCTCTGCCCATTCTACCAAATCCAAATACGCCTCAAAATTGGCGAAACCTTCAGGGAAAATAAGAAAAGTAGTTTCTATATCTGCTTGATTGTCAAGAAATTGTAACTCTTCGCTCAATTTTTCTAAGCTTTCTTCTGCCGAAAATGCAGGCATTACCACATAACGAATACTTTTGCGCAAGAGTTCTTTTGCCGCAAAAGGGCAAAAATTACAGGCAACTACTACGGATTTTATCCAATTTTCGGTGTGTAAGATGATGTTTTGCATGTAATAATTTGTTTTAACGTTTCACGCCGCTAAATTACGAGAAAATGTTTGTTTTTCCAATTTTTTGAAAAGTGCGTCCCCCGTAGCTGCCATTTTCCAAATAGCAGCTACGGGACTTCTTGTTAATTTTTGTTAAACCTCTCCCAACAAAACTTGCGCTACGCCCAAATTTTCGTACTTTTGCCCTTCGTTTTAGATAAAAAGCAGCTTATTTTTATGCAAACATACCAAACAATAGGACTCGTTTACCTCGCAGCAGGCACAATTACGGCACTCTTTTTTGCTGGGGAAACCCTCGCCAAAAAAACCCTTGCCGCAGATAAACTCACGTTTAGCCCTGTACTTATGGGCTTAGTACGCTTGATGATGGGCGTTTTGTTCATCTATTCAGGCTTTGTGAAAGCGAATGATTATATCGGTTTTGCCTACAAATTAGATGAATATTTTGAGGTTTTTGGCGTGGATTTCCCCCCACTTGAAGGCTTTTTTGTAGGCATGATGAAGCCGATTTCGCTTTATTTAGCTTGGTTTTTGAGTGTCTTAGAAGTGGCATTGGGCGTGGCAGTGATTGTGGGCTATCGCATGAAGATGACTATGTGGCTTACTTTGTTATTAATGGTATTTTTCACCTTTTTGACGGGCTATTCTGCCTTGCCGGGCTTGGATATCAGCCATTTTACTTGGGACAAAAACCTGATGAAAGTAACGGATTGTGGCTGTTTTGGTGATGCGCTGCCTTTGAAACCCCATGAGTCTTTTTACAAAGATTTGATTTTGATGATGATGACAATTCCTTTATTTTTGACCAAAAGCACTAGTAAACCTTTGATTAGCAATCGATTTGGGGGCTGGCTCACAGCACTTACTTTTGTGAAAATGGGCGTTTTTGCCTACTTGTGCCATGAATTTTTGCCTTTGATAGATTACAGAGCTTATGCAATGGGCATAGATTTGCAAAAATGCTCAACTACTCCTGGACCCGAAGGCGTGCCAAAATGCAAGGATTACGAAGAAGTGTATCGCATAAATGTAGCAGGAAAAAATGATACAATCGTGGAAAAATCGGTCAAAATCAAGGAAATTATCGGCAAAGATACGGTAGAAAGAGACAGTACTACGCAATATTCTGTGGCAAAATGGTATGGGCAAGATACAGAAATCATAGACGAATTTAAGGGAAATACTTTAGTAATTGTGATGTATAATATGGACAAAGCCCCCGCCGCAGAAATCAAACGCAGCATAGATTTGTACAACGAACTCAAAGGCTCTGGCGTAAAGGTGCTGTGTATGACAGGCGCGGGCAGGGACGATTTGGACAATCGCTATATCCCCGATTTCAAAATGCCTTACCAACTTTCTTTGCGCGATGGCACGATGCTCAAAACAATTATTCGCTCAAATCCGGGCTATATGCTGCTCAAAGATGGGGTAGTAGTGAAAAAATGGCATTATAATATGATGCCAAGTGCAGGGAAAATAAAGGTTTTGTTGGAATAAAGGCATCTTTGGCACGCAGATTTTCGCAGATGATAGCAGATTTCGCAGATAAAACACAACTTGTATCTGCGAAAATCTGCGGCTAAATTCAAGAAGTAGGAAAGCGACAAAAAGATAGGTTTTTCACAAAAAAAGCCTTACTTTTGTGCATAAAATAAAACAAACAATAGTATGGCAAGTTTTAGCACATTCAAAACATTATCGGCTGCCTTAGTACATTTTAAGGTTGTAGAAAATACGAAAAGTATTTTCCCGCCCATTCCAAATATGCATACCGTTTCGCCAGCATTAGCAGAGGAGTTGTCATTTAACATAGCAGAAATGCCTTACAATGAGTCTGAAGCCTCTCTTTGCGAAATGATTATTTTTCCTATTCTGAAAACAGTATGGGTACATTTTAAGCAAAAACTCCTGCTTTGGAGCCATAAAAGCATTGGAAAAGA
>JAYUZN010000151.1:0-24225 GCA_043751755.1 Bacteroidota bacterium
CTCTCAACTCTCAACTTTCAACTCTCAACTTTCAACTCTCAACTTTCAACTCTCAACTTTCAACTCTCAACTTTCAACTCTCAACTTTCAACTTTCAACTCTCAACTTTCAACTCTCAACTCTCAACTTTCAACTCTCAACTTTCAACTTTCAACTCTCAACTACTTATGAAAACATACATTACTTTTTTCTTCTTTCTTGCTTTTATGGGAAACCTATATGCGCAGTCTTATCAGTATGAATATGATGACTTAGGGCGTATTACGAGAGTTATTTATCCGAGCGGGGTATATGTAAAATATTACTATGATGCCGTTGGGAATCGAATATTGAAGTTAGAAAATTCTTTCCCTATAACTTTGCTTGACCTGAAAGGGACTCCTTTAACCTCTGTAGTACAACTTCAATGGACGACTGCCCAAGAACGAAATAGCAGTCATTTTGAAGTTCAACATGCTTCTACGCAAAGCGGGACTTTTCAGACCTTTGATGAGGTTGCAGCAGCAGGAAACAGCACAGAACAGCTGAATTATGAAGCCATACATCATCAGCCTGTTATTGGAAACAATTATTATCGCCTAAAAATGTCGGACATAGAGGGTAACTTTGACTACTCTAATACGATAAATGTGCCTTTTTCCCCAACTGAAAATGCGCTAATATTGTATCCGAATCCTGCTCAAACCGAACTCATATTACAATTTGCATTTCCCCTTAAAGTTTATGAAGTAAAAACCTGCGACATGATAGGCGCGGAAATAAATAGCGTAAAAATAGCGGATATCCTTGCCAATTATAAGCTAAATGTAAGCACCTTATCAGAAGGTACTTATACGATAAAAGTAATTACGGATACAAAAACCTATTATCAAAAGTTTGTTGTAATACGGTAATGTTTGTATATATTCTGATATTTCTCCACGCTACCTATTCCAAGAAATCGTATTTAGCCGTCTGCATTAAATCCGCGTTATCTGCGCACATCTGCGAGAAATTTTCGTATATTTGTCCCAAAATAATGACAAAATCATGGCAGAACGTTATCCTATAGGCATTCAATTTTTTGAGGAGTTAGTCCAAAAAAGAGGCATTTATGTAGATAAAACGCCCCTCCTTTTCTCGTTTATGGACAATGATTTGGACAAGCATTTTTTCTTTTCTCGTCCACGCAGGTTTGGTAAATCTTTGTTAATCAGTACTTTAACAGAGTTATTTAAAGGCAAAAAAGAGCTTTTCAAAGATTTGTGGATATATGACAAAATCGAGTGGAAAACCTTTCCCATTATTCGCATTTATTGTGATGGAATTGGCTTTCAAAGCGGCGGGGAAAGTTTGTAGGTTTTTTTCACGCAGATTTACGCAGATGTAAGCAGATAACGCAGATGAGTTTTTATTTTATCTGCGACATTTGCTCTTATCTGCGTTCATCTGCGTGAAACCGAACTTAGCGCAGGTTTTGTTTAAAATAATCCTCCACTTTTTTGTACAAATGCACCCTATCCTTTCCCCTCACATTGTGCGGGTGGTTCGGATACGGAAAATAATCTATCAAAACGCCTTTTGCGATACATTCATTCACAAAAGCTGCTGTATTTTGCGGCACGACTACATCATCTTGCAAGCCATGAATCACCAACAAACGCCCTTTGAGATTCGACACATAATTGAGCAAACTCGCTGTTTTATAGCCATCTGCGTTTTGTTCAGGCGTATCCATATACCTTTCGGTGTACATGATTTCATAAAATTTCCAATCTATAACAGGACCTCCTGCTACTCCAGCCTTGAAAGTGCCAGGTTTGCGCAGCATCAAAGAAGTAGTCATAAATCCGCCAAAACTCCAGCCAAAACAGCCCATTTTATCTGTATCTACAAAAGACTGCTTTTTCAGCCAATCTATGCCCGCCATTTGGTCTTCCAACTCCACAGAGCCTAATTGCCTATGAGTCGCCTGCTCAAACGCCAAACCTCTGCCTCCCGACCCTCTGTTATCTAAGGTAAAAACTACATATCCTTGACTTGCCATATACATCATAAACATATCCGCCCCTGCAAGCCAAGTGTTATGCACAAGTTGCACGTGAGGTCCGCCATATACATAGTACATAACAGGATATTTTTTGGTTGGGTCAAAATCCACAGGCTTTATCAAACGGCAATATAAATCGGTCGTTTGGTCGGTAGATTTGATAGGAAAAAAGGAAATAGCCCCCGTTTTGTAGTCTTTCAAAGGGTCAGCAGCAGTATTCAACGTGCGGACAGCCTTGCCATTTGTAGCATCACTAAACAAGGTAATATTAGGCGTTGTAAGGTTAGAATAGCTATCAATCAAATAGTTACCACTTTTGCTGACCTGCGTAGCATGGAAACCTTCATTGGGAGAAATCAACGTCATTTCGCCTGTTTCGATTTTGACACGATAGGTATGCAAAGAAATTGCCCCATCTTTTGTCCCAGAAAAATATATATAATCCCCTTTTTTATCAAAACCCAAAATCTCCGTTACCTCCCAAGTTCCTTTTGTTAATTGCTTAATTTGTTTTCCGTCAAGGTCATATATATAAATATGTTGCCAATTATCTGCCTCACTTAGCCAGGCAAAACGGGCATTTTTTTCAGGAATAAAATAAAGCCCATGTTCAGGTTCGGTATATTTTTCATTTTTTTCTACAAAAAGGGTCTTATCCAATTCTCCCGAAGCGGCAACATAGCGATTGAGTTTCATCTCATTTTGGTCTCTATTTACGACTGCAATGTATATATATTTTTCGTCAGGACTCCAAGTTATATTGGTTAAATATTGCTCCTTTGGCTCACCTGTTTTGAGATAAATGGTTTTGTCCGTTTTCACCTCATACACCCCAACCGTAACCGCTTGACTTGTAGTACCTGCCATCGGATATTTAATATTTTTATTTTTCGCAGGTTTTTCTTGATAATTGGCTAAGGGATAATCTGTTACGCCACTTTGGTCTATGCGATAAAATGCCAATTTCCCGCCCGTAGGACTCCAAAAAGTCCCTTTTGTAATGCCAAATTCTGACCTATGCGCCGCTTCGCCATACACAAGTTGATACTCGCCATCGGAGGTAACAGGCTTAATTTTCACCTCTTTTGTCGTACAAATATACAAATCTCCTTCCATCGTATAAGCCACATTTCCATTCGCAGCAATATCTTGATTTTCGGCAAGCGGATTCCAAACCCCCAATTTGCTTACTTTTTTCGCAGTCAAATCGTATTGCCAAAGATTTTGGTCATCAGAAAACATAAAAGTATTCTCATCTTTCCAAGTTATCATCGGTAAAACTGCCATTTCCTCTGCCTCAGCCGCCTTTACTGCCGCCGCGAACTCCTCAAATTTGAGCAAAGGCTCCTCCGTTTTTTTCGCACTGCCTTGCATCAAGGTTTTTTTGTCCTTATCGACATATACATAGTTGTCGCTTTCGCCCCTAAATGAAAGCTGCGACAAAAGGGTGGGATACAAAGTCCGATTTATCATATCCTCAATGACAAACTGCTTTTGTTGCGCCTGCGTACTCAACAAGCACAAGGTCAAGATGCAAATAAAGCCTAATTTCTGAAACATATACGATTTTTTAAGCGTGATAAACTTTGGCAAAAATACTATATTATTCGTTTCTGGGAAAGAAAAATTATCACAATGCTACTCCAACCCTACCGAAACACAAAATTATTACAATACCCTTCCGCCTCCCAAAACTTCCCTTTTCCTTGTTTTTGATGCTTAGAAAGGGAAAACTCACTTATAGGTTTCAATTCATTTTGGCAAATAAAATAGCCTTCATAGCCATATTGTTGCAAAAATGCAAAGACCGTTTCTATAGGTGTTTCCCCCAAATGCCTTTGCTCACATTCAAACAATAAAATAGGCTTTTTTTGACTTAACAGCCCCGTTGCTCCTTCAAATACCTTCATTTCATTGCCTTCTACATCTATTTTGAGGAAATCGGGCAGGAGGTTTTTGTCTGCAAAAAAATCATCTAAGGTCAGCGTTTCTACTTTTACGGTAAAAAAAGGCAGGTCTTTTCCCATTTTTTCGCCTCGCAAAGTGGCGCCAGGGGAGGTGTTGCTGCCATGTTGCGGAATATATAAATCAACATTTCCTTTTTCCGAAGAAATGGCGCGATTATCTATAAAAACATGTTGCCAAGCCATTTTTTGCTTCCCTTTTTGCAAATAATCATAGAGAATGGGTTGAGGCTCAAAGGCATAGACTTTTCCTGTTTTGCCTACTGCTGCTTGCAGCCAATACAAATAGCCGCCTTTATGCGCACCTATATCCACACACACCTGCCCTTTTTGGACTTGTGAGCGAATAAAAGCAATTTCAAATCGGTCATTGCGAAAACGGTAGCGGAAGGCTCTATACCAATATTTTAGGATAAACATAGGGCTGTTAATTCGTGAAAATTCGTGTAATTCGTGGCTAATTTCGCAAGTCCTGAATGCGAAAATCTGTGAAAACCTACACTTGGCGCCGGAAATCTGGTTTTAGCCCAATCCCAAACGATGAATCGTGCTTATTACCTCTGTAAAAATGTAGTCTAAAACGCCAATAATCATGCTGGCATTCGCACTTAAGGAATAAGAAATATCATTTTGGCAAAAAATATTTCCTTTTAACACGCCAAATTGCCAATATTCGCCCGTACACACAATTCCATATACAGGGATTTCGTCATTTCCATTAATGTTTCGGCAAGTTACCATTTCGGCAAGGGTTTGCGCCCAACCGCCTTGAAAATCCTCTTTTTTGGCATCTCCCACCGTTACAAGCGGGTAGCTAAAGGTTTCGTAACTATCTGGGTCTGAGCGATATGAGAATAAATAATCTGGCGTTCCTGTCAAATTCTCATCAAAAGTTATCATTTTTTCGTGCAACCACATATTGATTTGTGGATGCCTGCTAACGGAATATACTAATACAGGCGCAACTAACAATTCACAAACCGTATATTCGGGAGAATTGGATTTTCGCAGTTTCAAGCCTAATTTTATTTGTTTCACAAAAAAAGGGTCTAATTCCACAGGGATTGCCTGCGAAAACAAATCCACTTTTTTGGTAGCAAGATGATACATAGTTGATACCTGTTCTATCGTTTTGAAGTCGCTAAATGCCATAATTTGAGGGGATTATATTTTAGGCAAAGATACTATATTTTATCGTGCTAAAAAACTATTTTTGAAAAAAGGACGTTAATACAGTCTGTATAAGCGTGGCTCACTTTTGAAAAGTGAGCCACGCTTATGAGATTTTTTCTGCCATTTAAAAAATGGCAGCTACGTTAGCAAAACCAACATGAACGACTTTTTGGGAATCGTATTATCTGGGGGCGGTGCGAGAGGCATTGCCCATATTGGGGTGTTAAATGCGTTGGAAGAGAATTTAATTTCTCCTCAATTTGTCTCTGGCGCAAGTATGGGGGCAGTTGTAGGGGTGTTATATGCCGCAGGAAAAAGTCCGCAAGAAATCTTGGAGTTATTTCGTCATGTTAAACTGCTCAATTTGTTTCATTGGAAACGCCCTGTTTTGGGGCTGACAGATATGTTTTTTTTGCGAAAAATCCTTCAAAAAACCATTGGAAATAGGGGTTTTGAGGACTTAGAAAGGAAGTTTTATGTCTCTGTTTCTAACCTTCAAACGGGAGAATATGAAATCATTGAAAATGGCGATTTGATAGAATCTGTGGTGGCTTCTGGCTCTATTCCTATGATATTCAAGCCTGTAGAGTTGAATGGAAGCCTGTATGTAGATGGTGGTTTGCTGAATAATTTGCCTGTCGAACCTTTGTTAGATGTCGCAAAAACTATTATAGGCGTGAGTGTTGTGGCACATGGCAACACAGAAGACAAATTTGATTCAGTAAGCGATATTGCAAAACGCTGTTTTGCCCTGAGCAATTGGCAAAATGTGCAGCCTCGCCTTTCTCAATGCGATATTGTGATAGAACCTATGAATTCTGCCGAGCATCATATTTTCGATTTTAAAAGCGCGAATAAGATTTTTGAACATGGCTACACCGCAACTATGGATAAAATGACGGAAATTTTGCGCACTTTGAGTCTTCAAAAAGAGGATTATCGCGTGAGTATGATGAAGCGAATGTTGAATGATGGGAGATAAAGGGGGACGCACCTTTAAAAGGTGCGTCCCCCTGAAAACCTTTACCTTGTTATCGTTATCGTAGCCGAAGTTTCCTCATTGCTCCAGTTCCCGCTACGGTCTTTTATTTTTACCGAAAAAGAAACCTGCTCACTATTTCCATTTCCAAACAAAAACAGATTCGGGATTTCGATGGTCAGCGGCACTTTGATAGCCACTTTTGTGTCAGGCGGCGCAAGGGGCTGCACGTGATACATGTCTGCTTCGGGCAAGCGCGAATCCTTAATGGACAAGGTTTTTTCGTCCGGGTTTTCTTGCCCAATATCCCCGTCTCCATCTGTAACTTCGATTTTGAGGGTAACAGGCTGAAATTGCCCAACTGCTGCAGGCGTTACACTCAATATGTTGAGCTTGGGCTTGGGGTCAGGCGTGATTTTGTCCTCCTTTTTGGCACAAGCTATGATGAGCAAAAAAGGCAGTAGATATATATTTTTTTTCATGAGAAATGTGGTTCACGCAGATTTTCGCAGATTAGCAAAAGTTGTTTTTATAGCCACGAATTGCACGAATTAACACGAATTAACAGCCCTAATTCGGGTTAATTCGTGGGAAAAGGTAAGAAAAATTTGCGAAAATTTGCGTCCTTAATCTGTGTGGAATTATTTTACAATACGATAAATAACATAGCCAATTCCGAGCAGAAAAAATCCCCCCAAAATGGCAAGGACTATACTTTGCAACATAAACAAAAGTGGCAAAAGGCACAAAAGCCCGACTCCGCCTATTATCAAGCCCGCAAATCCCAGCTTATCTGCTCGTTTTTGCTTCGCCTCATCTACAGTTGTTTCTTTGCCTTCTTTTCGCCAAGCAAACATAGAAAGCCCAAAACCTATCAAACACAAGAGAATCCCCATACATAAGCTGGCAGTCATGACCGAAACGCCTCCGCCCTCTTGTCCATTTTGTGCCATTAAGCCTGTGAAAACAAATAATAAATAACTGAATAAAATGCACTTTCTCATATCGAATCTCTGAATGAGGCTTGAGGAACTTTCACAAATGTTTATCTGCGACATCTGCTTTTATCTGCGATAAATCTGCGAGACAAAGATAGCACCTTTTTCTGAATTCCCCTCCAAAATAAAAAAAGTAACTTTTTTCCTAATTTATGTCCTAATATCGCTTGTTTTCCCCTAAAAGTATATACATTCGCAGCATTATTAATTAGCTCAATAAAATATTCACACTCAAATTCATAATTTATGAAAAGATTACATCTACTTCTTTGCGGATTATGTTGTCTCGGAATGGGATTCAAGGGTTTTGCCCAAACTTCCGAACACAAGAATGCCATTACTTACAAGGCTTTCTTTTCCGATTTTCTCACAGCCGAAGACCGCCTTTCTAACGACAAATTTTCCTATCTCTCCCGAAATAGGTTTTTGTCTCCTGGGGGCGAAATCGGCTATTATCGCTATCTCAACAAATCGTTTAACCTTGGGATTCCATTCAAAATGGGAACTTCTCTCTTGAAAGAAACGGGCTATTATGGCAAAAGCTTTGCCAGTCTTGATGCAGATTTGATTTTCAAACTCAACAATGACTTCATTTTGAAAGAAAATGCCAAAGTTGCCCCTTATTTGTATGCAGGTTTTGGCGGAAGAAAGTATTATAGAGATTCCTCTGCTTGGGATTGGCAATTGCCCGTAGGCGTAGGTATCAATTTCATGGTATCCGATGATATTCGTTTTGTCGTAGCCCTTGAAAGAACGAACTCTCTTACGGCAAAACGCAGTAGTTTACAATACCAAGCAGGGTTTAGCTTTTTGTTGGGCAAAAAACAAGATGCAGACAATGATGGCATTGCGGACAACAAAGACGCTTGCCCAACTGTCAAAGGTATTGCGGCTTTCAAAGGTTGCCCCGACACAGATGGCGACGGCATTACAGATGCAAGCGATAACTGCCCGAATGAAGCAGGAACCGTTGCCCTCAATGGTTGCCCAGATACTGATGCAGATGGCATTGCCAATGCAAGCGACAACTGCCCCACAGAAGCAGGAACGGCTGCCCTCAACGGCTGCCCCGATACAGACGGTGATGGCATTGCTAATGCAAGTGATAACTGCCCCACAGAAGCAGGAACGCTTGCCCTCAAAGGCTGCCCCGATTCAGATGGTGATGGCATTGCCAATACAAAAGACGCTTGTCCCAATGAAGCGGGTTCGCTTGCGCTAAGTGGCTGTCCTGACGCTGATGGTGATGGAATCGCTAATTCAAATGACAAATGTCCTGATGTGAAAGGGATTTTGGCGTTTGGTGGCTGCCCAGATACGGACGGGGACGGGATTCAAGATAGTGAAGATAATTGTCCTAAAGAAAAAGGGGATAAGGCAAATAAGGGCTGTCCTGCACCGACACCTGCCCCTGTTGTGATAACAGATGCTGATGGCGATGGCATTGCGGATAAAGATGATGCTTGCGCTACAGTAAAAGGTCTTCCTGCTTTCAAAGGTTGCCCCGATACAGATGGTGACGGCATTCAAGATAGCGAGGATAGATGTCCTACGCAAGCAGGGGTAGCTGCGAATAAAGGCTGTCCTGAAATCAAGCAAGCGGACAAAAAAGTGTTGCTGGAAGCGATGGGACTTGAATTTGAAACGAGTAGTGCTAAGTTCACAGGAAGTGCGATAGCTACGTTGGATAAGGTGGTAGAGGTGCTGAATAAATATCCTGAATACAAAATGAGTGTCAAGGGTTTTACGGACAATCAAGGTAGTCCGATAAGCAATCTCAAACTTTCTGATGCACGTGCGAAGGCTTGTTATGAGTATATTTTGGCAAAAGGTATCAAAATAGAGCGCATTTCTTATGGGGGTTTTGGGGAAAGTGAGCCTATAGGCGACAATAAAACGGCAGAAGGACGTAAGAAAAATCGTAGGGTGGAGTTTATTCCATTTATGTAAACCGTTCTACAACCACTTCGAGGGGCTATCGCCCACTCGAAGGGTTGCAGAACCTATATAAAAAGATTAAGCGCTTCGAGGGGCTATCGCCCACTCGAAGGGTTGCAGAACCTATATAAAAAGATTAAGCGCTTCGAGTGGTCGGAGACCCTCGAAGTCGCTTGACTGCAATCTTACACCTTTGCCAATTCCCCTTTCAAATAATCAATCACCTTTACGGGCATGGGGTCTTCGTTATTTTCTGTTGCCAAATACAGAGAAACCCAATCCCCAAAATGCAACATATACATCAGTTGCGCCAAATAGCCCCTGCCTTTTGCTTTGAGCGTTATCACATTCGGCGTATGCTCCTTAATTATTTTTTTGTTCAAATCCATACGCAACTTTACCCTTGCATGGTCGTAGCTACTTTCCAAAAAAGTAACATGCGCATATTTCATCAACTCGGCAGGTTGTTTCCAGCCTACGAGTTCATTGTGATTCATTTCGGGAACAAGGTGATAAGAAGCCAATTGTTTGCCATTTTCCTCTATTTGCTGCCGCCACCGAATGGCTATAGATTCAAATTGAATAGAAGAATATAGGAACAAAAATTTCCCTTTCATGCCTGCGGCTACTTTTTGCGCAGCTGCGTGGTCTTTGAAATCCGTAACTACTTTCGTGGCAACTGCTACGTCTTTGCGATAGTTGGCAATGAGTTTATATTTATGCAAAACCTCCAATTGTTGGATAAATGCAAAACCTGCAGCAGCGCGTGGCGGATAGCCTGTAGGAATGATTATATGATTTAAGCCTTTTTCCTGTGCCAAAGAAAGCAATTTTCCGCCAGAGGTAATGCACACAATTTCCGCCCCTTGTGCCTCTGCCATGGCAAAAGCAGACAAGGTTTCTTCCGTATTTCCCGAATAAGAGCAAGCCAATAACAGGGTGTTTTTGCCTACATATTTGGGGATTTCGTACTCACGACAGATGAGAAACGGCACTTTTGCCTTATCTGCGATATAGCTTTTCACGATTTCGCCGCCAAAGCCTGAGCCGCCTAAGCCGATTAATACGATATTACGGATAGCCTTTTTCGGGGGGCTAATGCTTGCCTTATCCGCAATCGCTTGCGCTTCTACCATCTGCGCAGAAAATGTCTCGATAAATTGTTTCATAATGTTGTTTCGATTAGGGGCGCAAAGTTAGGGATTTATTCTTAGGACTTACGCATTTTCCCCGAATTTTCACAAGTTAGGGCTGTTAGTTGACGAAAATTCGTGCAATTCGCAGCTATAAAAACAATTTTTGCGTAAGTCCTCACTTAATTTCTCGGAGAAAAAAAGTATCTCATATAAAAATAAGTTTTACCTTTGCGAAATACTTGAGGTAGCAGCCCAATGAAAAAACACATTCTTCTTATATTTTCCTTCGCAGCCCTTTTTTTAGCGGCTTGCGAGAACAATCGTTACCCTTTTTTTCAAACTTTTGAAGAAAATTGTTGGAATAGCCAAGATAGCCTCCATTTTTCCGCAGAAATTGCGCAGCCCGAATCTGCCAAAATCGCTATTCAAGCGACTTATAATGAAGACTATTCCTTCCGCAATCTCTATCTTCGTCTTTCCCTCAAAAGTCCTACGGGAAAAGATACGTCTTTTTTGGTCTTAGATACTTTGATGGACAAAATGGGCAAATGGCGGGGAAATTCAGGCAAAACCCATGAACTTGCCATGGATACTATCTCCCTCAAACTCAAAGAAAAAGGCAAATATGACCTTCATATTTCCCAATATATGCGCAAAGATACCTTGTGTGGAATCACATCTATTGGCATTAATATGTTGTAAATCAATCTAATGAAGCTGCCATTTGAAAGAACCATATCAAAAAGAAAACGCCACCTCCCACAAAGAGGAGGGTTGATACGTAATCTGACCAAGCTCCCCAACCTAACAGCCACCCCGACACTTTTAGCAGCGCGCCTACGCCCCAAGCAATCGCAGTTATCGTCAGCAATTCTGACCACCAACCTATACGTCTGCGCAGATTTTCGTAGGTTTTGACCAATGCTTGCCGAATGATAGCTGCCCGATTTATGCCATCACTTTTGGGCGAAAAAGCAAAAGTTGGGCTGGAAGTAGCCGCTTGAATAGACGAAAAAGGGGAGACATTGCTCCACAACAAAGAAAAGAAAAGTAGTATGTAAGTAGCCATAGATAAGTAGTTGAAAGTTATAAGTTGAGAGTTGAAAGTTAATATTAGGACTTACGCACTTATAAGTTGAATATGCTGCACGTAGATTTCCGCAGATAAAGCCCTACCTACATCTGCGAAATCCGCTTTAATCTGCGAACATCTGCGCGACAAAAGTAGCAAAATATTCTTTGCAAAATGGAAGTATTTGTATTATCTTTGCAACATAAATTGAATATTCTCCTTTTTAGATAGGATAATTTTCGATTTTCAACTTTCAATTTTCAACTTTTTACATGGATTCACTCATTGCGCCGATACTCACTACCCTTGTCATGATGCTCTTAGTAGCATTTTTTGCAGGGGTTGAGATAGCATTTTTGGCGGCAAGTATCGTTAAAATCGAGCTAAAACAACGTCAAGGAGACGGGGCAGCTAAGATTTTATCCTATTTCAAAAAAAATACGCATTTAGTACTTATCACCATTTTGATAGGCAATAACATTGCCCTTATCTTGTATGCCCAAGAAATAGATGAGATTTTTGCCCAAATATACAAAATGGTCATCGGAACGGAGATGCCTAAACATGATTTGCTGCTGATGTTGCTCAAATCGGTGATAGACACCCTCATTTTGTTGGTCTTAGCAGAATATATCCCAAAAGCCATTTTTCGCCGCACCGCAGACACCATCATTTATCCCTCCGCCTATATTCTCCAATTTTTTTATTATATATTATGGCTTCCCATTCAAATTGCCAATTATCTCTCCAAAGGCATGTTGAGATTGATGGGTGTTTTGGTAGAAGAAGAGGTCGTAGGCATTGACAAAAAAGACTTAGACAATTACATTCAAGAAGTCATAGATTCGAGCGAAGGCAACGAAATGCAGGAAGTAGATACCGAAATCCTCTCAAATGCCATGACTTTTACGGAGACACGTGTGCGCGAATTTATGATTCCCCGTACCGAAATGGTCTCTATGTCTATTGACGAAAATATTACGGCTTTGATGGATTTGTTTGTGGAGACAAAACATTCACGCATAGTCATTTATGATGGAAGTTTGGACAATATAAAAGGCTTTTTCCACTCTACTTCTATGTTTCGCAAGCCCAAATCTATAAGCGATTTTATACAACCTGTCCTCATTGTGCCGGAAATTATGTCTGCAAATGTGCTTATCAAAGAATTTGCGGACAAAAAACGCAGTGTTGCCGTAGTCGTAGATGAGTATGGCGGGACGGCGGGCATGATTACGGTCGAGGATTTGGTAGAGGAGGTTTTTGGCGATATAGAGGACGAATATGATGAAGACAGCCAAAAAGTTGCGGAGGAAGACATGGTGTTTGAGCAACACGAAGACGGGAGCATGACCATTGGTGCGCGCCAAAATATCTTTGATTTGAACGAAAATCATGGGTTAGACTTGCCCGAATCAGAGCATTATACAACCCTTGGCGGACTCATTATGCACCAAGCAGGAGAGATTCCCAAAGAAAACACAGTGTTATCGAATATAGAAGCACATTATACTTTCACGATTTTGAAGGCTACTCCTACGAAAATTTTGGCAGTGAAGGTGAAAAGGAAAAATGGATAGAACCCTTTTGGGAAAGAAACTTAAATAAAGTAATCATTTAATAGTCCCGTAGGGACGGCGATATTTATAGAAACAACATGCCAATCCCTCCCTCTTTTTTTTCGTTTTTGCACAAAAAACGCAATAAATGGGGGGAAATTCCATTTTCTATAAATATTTCGTGCCTACGGCACTACTCGTAGTGAGCCTGCCGAACTAAGAAATCCCTAAAATGAAATTATTAAGTTATTTATTTTTCAATCGTTTACAACATGTCTTTGAGCAATGACTTTTCAGGAAGCATATTTTAAACCAATGTAGTAAATATGTAGTATTTTTTTTATTTTAGAGCATGTTATAAATAACATTCGTATAGTTGCATTTTCGTAATAATCTAATACGGAAATAATAACTATCTTATGAACAATACTAATCAACCTCCTCAACAAATTGAAATAGAAGAACATAGTGCTAAGATAAAAAGTATCAAAATAGAATTATTCGATTTTGGTTATTATCATGGACCTTCGGACTATACCGCACCTGATGAGCATTTTATTGGGCGAGAAGCCTTGAAAGACAAAATAGAGGCACTCTTGATAGAGGACGAACATCCTACAGGCATCTACCTCGTTACAGGCTATAGAGGCATGGGCAAAACGTCTCTTATACAAGAAGTTATCCGCAAGGTTACGAGTTTAGGCAAGTATGGCAAAAGTTTGGTAAGATTGGCAAGATTGTGCTTCTTTTTGATATTATTTGCCCTTTTGCCCTTGTCTTTTAAGGAACTTACAAGCCCTTTTTCCTTCGTATGGGGAATGCCACTTCCGCGCAGTCTTTTTGTATATTGTTTGTTCATACCTGCTACCCTTGCCTACCTCGTACTTTGGTTTAACAGCAGTTCTCGAAATAACCTAAAATTCTTTTTTACGCAGAAAAACCTTTCTATACAGGATAGATTTGTCATTTTTTGTTGTAGAATTTGGAGTGTTTTTAGGCTCAGAAATGTGCGCAAAACCAAGTTCATTTACAAAAATTTCTTAGAAGATTATTTATTGTTATTTTGGATAGAAATTATTTTCTTTTTCTTTACTATTCCTTTTGAAAGTGAAGAGTTGACGATATTAGGAAGGTATTTTTTGTATATATGTGCGGTGTTATTGCTATCATTTTGGCATGTTTTGATACATACATTGAACATAAGTCAATGGTTTTATCAACATTACTATAAAAGAATAGGCATAGCTATTGACCTCAAAACCGTCACAGATGAGCGAAAATGGTGGCAGAAAATTCTCCCCTTTTTGAAGAAAGTTTTTTGGCACGAATTCCTCAAAAAAGGCATTAGTACATTCAAATATGTATTTAGCAATTCGCGCAGAATCATTGTGCCTATCAATCTTGGGCAAGAAAAACTCACAGAAAAGCAAATCTTACAACAGGTGCTTACCGCTTTGATACAGGAATATAGCCGCAAATTCGCCCCTTTTTCCATGACGACTTTTCGCATATCTACTTGGGCGTATGCCTTTATTACCTATTTTCTCATTTTTTATATATATCAACATGAAACCATCAATAACCTAAATATTCACATTAGCGAAAAATATTTAGAACCGTATCTGCCTTCTCAAATATTGCTACATCATGAACCCAAATATAATAAAGTCATACAACAATTATATAAGGGGAAAAATCAAGTTGGGTCTCGTATTTCCTACCCAAGTTTCATTAAAATTGTTGATTCAATAAATAAAAATAATAATAGAAATAATAATAGATATGAACAATACGATTTGATAAATATAAATAATAATAGAAAAATATATAAACAAGTTGATTCCATAAATAATAATAAAAAAATATATGAACAAGGCGAAACCTTGCTTGCTTATACCGATTATATGCTGAACTGCCTCTATGTCAAAGTAGTTTGTGTTCCGCATGATTTGTTTGGCACTGATATAGCAGATTGCATTCTTAGCCCGCTCATAGATTATCTGCTCGCTTTTTATGTTATGGTAGGCTTCCTTCTTTTGAGCCTTATGCAGCGATATGCCCCATTTTTTCCTACTCATAACAATGCATTGCGAAGAATGAGACTTCTAAAAGAACGGTTACAAGCTGCCATGAAAACTGAAAATACTAAATCCGTAGAAAGTAGTATAAGCAATCTCACAAAACTCATGGGCTTCAAAACTACGTTTAGCAAGAAAGAAAATTGGGAATATCCGCTGCTTTCTGATGGCAAAGATTTGGAAAAACATATGTTAGAGATTTTGAGATATGTAAATGAGATTCCTGCCTTCATGATTCGCCCCGAATTTTTGTTCATTTTTGATGAATTAGACAAAATAGGGCAAAGTGAAGATACTTTATTGCACCAAAAAGAGGAAGAAACAAGCACAGCAAGCCGTTTTTCCTTAGAAAGAGTACGTAATCGCCAAAAAATGATAGGCTCTATTTTGTCTAATATGAAATTTTTTCTCTCAAATGCCAAAGCAAAATTCATTTTTATTGCAGGTCGAGAAATGTATGACGCTTATTTGGCTGATGTTTCGGATAGAGAAATTAATATTAGTAGCATTTTTAACAAAGTAATATATGTAAATAGCTTCCTTACAGATGGCGTAGGCGTAACCTTAGATGCAAGGCATTCCGACATTACGAGCATTGTAGAGGAGTATGTATGTCAGTTTTTGTTTCCGCCTTTTTATCTCAAAGGCGTAGGCAAATCTGCCCGAAATCTGGCAAATTACAATCTCTACTTAGAAAAAATGCTGGCAACACAGGAAAACTATAACAAAGAGGTTGCACAGCTCAAGCGGCAGAAAATCATTCTAAGCCTCAAACAATTTATCAATTATCTTGCCTATAGAAGCAATGGCGCACCCAAAAAAGTGGCACGTCTTTTTGAAGAATATATTAAAAAATTAGAATATAACAAAAAAAACCCAAATGATGACTTGATAATAGGACTCAATTCAGAAAACCTGTATCTCGGATTTGGCTATTATGACCAATATACTTTTGGAATGGTGTCCACCCTCACAGCCCCTTTTATGCTTTCTGTTGCCCCTTATCTCAAGCATTTTGGCGACAAATTGCTGGTTTCTTCGTCTTTTTTGATAGACCATTTGTACAAATTTCACAGCTTTGCCTTTTCAAAACGCAACCTTGAACTCACGCCTGAAATAATTGACATTAATCGTGCGCCAGAGCTACGCGATTTTATGGACAATATTTTGCGCTTTCTTGCCAATAGTCACTTGCAGGAAATTGTGAGCGGCTTGCATGAATATAAGTTCAATTTTAGGGTTGCAGCAGAAATCAATTATTTGTGCAAAGTAAGAGAACAAGAATCTGCTGCTTTTAACTTTACTTTAGATGAATCTCTGGCTATCAAAAGACATTATTATCAGAAATTAGCGGACGCATTGAAAACCCAAAAAGACAGCAAAAATTACATTCATTCTGTCGGTATTTTGCAAATGGTGCTGGGCGATTTGCACTACTATGACGAAGAATATGATGATGCTGTGTTGTATTATAGAGATGCGATTCAATACCTAAAACAGGATTTTGAAACAGAACAAAGCACTTATAATTACTTTAACTTTGTGTTATTGCTGCGAAATATGCTCAAATTAGGGCATACTTTTGAGCAAAAAGGCAATTGGGATTCTGCTTTTATGGTCTATGGCGAACTCAATACGATTGTGGTAAGAGTGCGTTCGATTTCTACCAAAAACTGGGGCTATGATGAGTATTGGGCAAAATTAGCCGATATTCCCCCACAGTATCATGCTGAATTAGAACGTATTAAGCAAGAACAAGAAGAAGATTTGTGGCTTTATCCTCAAATGGAACAAGAAGACGAAGTCTTTCCTGTCTTGGTCAGACTCTCTGCGGACGAATTGAAAAATCGGGCAAATGACAAAGAGGGCATTTTTATTTCCAAAAATCAAATCTACAAAGGGGGAGGGGAGACGGGCGAAATTATAGGTTTGCAATACCTCTATGCGAGCATGGTTCATGCCTTGCCTCGCACTTCTGTGTTGGAGCAATTGCATCACAAACTCACTGTTTTTGAGGGAATTAGGCTCGTATATCAGCCTCTCATTGCGCAGCTGCATACCATAGAAAAAGGCAATTTGGGCGGCGTTACCATCAATGATGTCAAACGGACTTTGTACGAATTTGATTTTGTTACAAAAACGCTTCAAAGAAAGGAGAAATTCCTGATTCAAGCCGAATTTTACAATAAAATAGGCGATTTATTGTTCTTCAAAAATGGGTTTTTGTCGCATAATTTTACGAATAAAATCCCAAAAAAGGAGGAAAATTTACCTGAAAATCCTGTAAAAAAGCCTCAAGAACAAATCCCTCATAAAATTTATTGCCATCATAACAACTCGAAATGTATTAAAAATGACAGCCTAACTCCTACAGGTTTTCCTGTAGGAATACACGAGTATGACAAAAATTTTACGCAAACAGAACAAGTGATAGATTTTTCGGCACCTTGTAGTGCCTGCCATTTTTATATGAAAAGCTTAGAAAAAGTTTGCACGCCTTTGTTAGATGTTAAAAAAACAAATGAACAGGGCGACAACTTTTTTGAGAAAGAAAACAAGCTCCTTTCTGTTCAAATGTTAGCATTTATTATGCACCCTTATTGGGGCGAAAATTCGGCATTGTCGCGTGATAGTTATATTCATACGGTTGCCGAAGGGCTTTCGGATTCGGGGGATACCTTTTTGAGTTGCTCGTCCAAGAAACATAAAATCCGCCCTGAATTTTTGAGGCTTTTGCTTAATTGTATCGAAGAAACAGACGCACCTAACAACTTTGAGGAAAAATATGAGATGCAAAATGGGCATAAATATCTGCTTCACAACTACATAATAAAGGATTCGATGACCAAATTAGAAGAATGTTTGTTGCATTATTACCTTGCTGCATGGATGTTTCTACATTCTACACGTGTGCGCAGGTATGCCTTTATGCTTACCCGTATGTTGTATGTGTTGAATGAATATATTGGCGAAGATGAAGAGAAAAAAGAAGAGATGTGTAATAATGGTATCTGCAATTTGCTGGAAAATAAATTTATACCTCGCATTCTTCGGGGTATATACAAAGCTTATAACAATGCAAATAGAGTAGAAATAGAAAAATATCAAGAGATATTCAATGAAAAATTTGAGGAATTGCCTTTGTCGCTCACGCAAATGTCTATCAGCAACGAGACACAAGAAGTCATCATTTTGTACCAAAAAATTAAGATGCAATTGGAGAAATCTCCCAAAATTTATCTCAAAATAGGAGGACAACTCAATCCCTATTCTTCTATAAATACCAAACTCAATCGGGTTTCGGAATTGAAATTGAAAATATATCAAAACTACTCAGCTTGGAAGGCTTTGGGCTTTGACAAATGGAAATCCATAAGCGCATTGAAGGAAAATGGAAAAGGCTTGATAGAAGTTTTACAAGGCAAAATATTATCCGAAGAAAATCCTTGTTTCAAAGCTTATTGTCCACAAGCAATCATGGAATTTTTGATATATGACACGATTTTCTGCCTAAATGAAGTCATCAAAACCTATCAAATTTACGGAATTTCCTATTTTTCCAACCATTCTTATTTGGGTTTTGCGCACAAATATTTGGCAGAATGGTGCGAGTTGCGCAAGGTGTATGAGGCAGAATTAGCCTCATTTTGGAGTTTGAAAACAGCTTTAAGTGATAAACAAAATGATGTTTTATTAAAAGCAAATTTAAGCAGTAAAAAGAGGGCAAAATTGAAAGCTTATATCGAAAATGCGGATTTGTTCAAGACAAAAGAAACCCTTTTTGGAGAAAAAACTTTTCAGGACTTAGCTTTGACATCGGAAATGCAAGTCTCATTAGAGGCACTTTTGAAGGAAGAAATTTTTATGAATTTAACAACAAGACTCAATAATAAAAAGGTAAAAGACTTTTTATTCGAAGCGAAGTTAGCTGATGCAAAGTTATCAGAATTGAAAATTTATATCGAAAAAGTGGATTTGTTCAAGACAATAGAGCAATTTTTGGCAGAAAAATCTTTTCAAGAATTAGGTTTTACGAAGGAAATGCAAGAATTATTCGTAACACTATTGCTTGAAAAAATCGCTAACAAAAAACGCTTTTTGGAAAAACTTGAACTAACGAAACAAGTTAAAAAATCACAAATTGAGGAAAAACTTACCTCTTTGGTAGGCGATATAGACGGAAAAAGCCTTAAACCGGGCTATCATCAAGAAATGAGTTTGCAACATCTGTATTCTGCCTTAGAAACGCACAAACAAGGGCGTGCCTACCGTCAAATGTTGGACAATATGCGCTATTTAGATGACGATTACAATGATAGCATCTTGCATTTTGGGGCTGCTTTAGAAAGGTATATGATAAATATAGGCAAAATTCGTAAGGCTATCTATGAAGTACGTAGTAGCTTAAAGGGCAATGAAAGTGCCTTGTATAAAGCCGAAAATTACATGCCAACTTAAGATGTTTAATAGGGCGGCGCACCTTTCAAAGGTGCGTCACCCTGAAAACTTAAAACACCTTTTTTCCCGCAATATACGTAGCCAACACTTTCGTTTGCCGAATTACCTCCGCTTTTACCTTCATAATATCTTGGTCTAATACCACAAAATCCGCCATTTTTCCCACTTCAATGCTGCCCTTTTCTTTCTCCTCAAACTGCGCGTAAGCCGCCCAAATTGTCATGCCTTTGAGAGCTTCCTCTCTTGTAAGCGCATTTTCGGGCTGAAACCCGCCTTCAGGATAGTTTTTAGCATCTTGACGTGCAATAGCAGCATGAAACCCATACAAAGGATTGATGTCTTCTACGGGAAAATCGCTGCCACAAGCAAGGATTCCTGCACTTTTAAGCAGGTTTTTGTACGCATAAGCCGTTTTGAGGCGTTCTGCCCCCAATCTTTCCCCTGCCCAATACATATCAGAAGTGGCATGGGTCGGCTGTACAGAAGGAATAATATGAGACTTGCCAAATTCCGCTACATCAGCCGCCGCCACGACTTGCGCATGTTCTATCCGCCAACGGGCATCAGTTTTTCCTGCAAGATGTTTGGCATAAAGAGCTAATAATGTGTGATTTGCAGAGTCGCCAATACAATGCGTATTGATTTGAAAGCCCTTTGCAGCGATTACACCAATCAAACTATCTAACTGCGCAGGCGTAGAAAGCAAAAAACCTGTTTCTTGGGGCTTGTCGTGGTAAGCGTGCATCAAACAAGCTCCCCTTGAACCTAATGCCCCATCTGCATAGATTTTGAAAGAACGAATATTGAGTTTATCGGTCTTAACAAAGCCTTTTTGAAGGTAATATTTGAGGTTTTCGGCATCAGAACTAACCATAGCATAGATGCGTGTATGCAGTTTTTCGGCTTTTTGGGCTTTGTCAATGCCTTCCAAAATACTCCTGCTCAACCCTGCGTCAGCTACGGAAGTTAGCCCAACTTGTAACGTATTTTTTTCTGCCAATAACAAACAACGTTCTATATCTGCCTCAGTAACTTTTGGGAGAAATTTGCCCACCAAATCCATCGCATTGTCCACCAAAACGCCTGTTATTTTTCCTTTTTCGGTCAAAATAGAGCCGCCAACCATCTGTATAGGCTTGTCAAGTTTGGCAATATCCAATGCCTTTTGATTGACGATTGCCGCATGTCCATCTATGCGCGTAAGATATACAGGCACGTCAGGAAAGAGGATATCAAGGCTATCTTTTGTCGGAAAAGCTTTGTTTTTCCAATCATTTTGGTCCCATGCCCGCCCAATAATCCACGTTTGCGTAGGGTTTTTGGCACGAAACTCTTTTACCCTTTTCAATACTTCCGAAAAAGATTGGGTAGCAAACAGATTTACTTCTTCTAAGCCTTTTCCATAGCCATAAAAGTGGCAATGTGCGTCTATAAAGCCCGGATAAAGGGTTTTTCCTTGCATATCAAGCGTACTTTCGGCTTGATATTGAGCCGTAATATCTGCTGTTTTGCCTATCGCAAGGAATTTCCCGTCTTTGATGACTACAGCTTCGGCTTCGCTAAAGGTGCTATCTACGGTGTAAATATGTGTGTTGAAAATGAGGAGGTCTGCCTTTTGTGCTGTGTTACAAGCAAAAAGGGAGAGAGAAATGAGGAGTAAGATTGTGTATTTCATGGGGTAAAGGTAGCACATTTCACGCAGATTTTCGCAGATGGGGACGCAGATTTCACGCAGATGAAAGAATAGTTCGGCTATGCTCACTATCCATTTGCGAAAATCTGCGGTTAAATCTGCGAAAATCTGCGTGAACCCACATGAAAATAGAAAAAAAATGTATCTTTGCACTTGACAATTCCCAATATATTCAGGTATGAACAACCAAAAACTAATATTTTTCCTTCTCGTAATTCCCTATTTGCTTGTAGCACAAACAGATACGACTTATTTCCCCACGTCTCGCAAGTGGGAAGTAGGCATGAATGCGACAAGTGTTGTCTCCAATTTTTTGGGTAACTCTGATGCAGAAATATTATCTCCTGGAGATTATCCCTTTTTTTTCAAAAAAATAATTACGCCAAAATCTGCGTTTCGCTTTGGGGCAGGCGCAAAGGTAACGATGAAGAAAGAGCAGCAATTTTTGGGCGGTTCGGACGTGCTTCGTTCTGGAGAAAATGCCTTGAATCTTCGCATAGGCTATGAGGGCAGGAGCTATCTTTCTCGGAGATGGCTCGTATATTATGGGATAGATGTCGTAACAGGGCTTTTTGACAAGGCAAGCAGTTCTTCGGCTGGCGGGGACATTATTAGCACAAGAGATAAGGGCTTTTCGATAGGGGCGGGTCCTGTCTATGGCTTGCAATTTGGTTTGGGGCATAGGCTGCACATAGGTTTTGAAGGTTCTTTTTATGCTTACCAAAATCTTGGCACAAAAAGCACTACTTTTCAAATCAATTCGGGACTTGATACAAAGTCGAATATACAGTCTTTTAATGCGTATTTGGCAGTGCCAAAATGGTTGTATGTTATAATGAAATTTTAGTTTCACGCAGATAGGCGCGGATTAATGCAGATGTCGCAGATGAGAAGTATTTTTTATTTTATTATCTGCGCAATCTGCTATCATCTGCGGTTAAATCTGCGAAAATCTGCGTGAACCAACACAAAAAAATATGTCAAAACAACTCTTATATTACAAAAAAAATCTCGCTTTAATAGAAGAAGACCCCCTATTAGAGCCTTTTCAGCCCGAGATACGGGCGCGTTTAGCCTATTATCAGAAGACAAGAGACGATATTGAGGCAGAATTTGGGGACTTGACCACTTTTGCGGCGGCTTATCAATACTTTGGCTTTCATTATGATGCCAAAACGAAGGGTTGGTGGTATAGAGAATGGGCGCCAGGGGCAATTGGTCTGTCTTTGGTGGGGGATTTTAATGGTTGGGACCCTTTTGAAACGGTTTTGAAACGAGTAGGTAACGGTTTGTGGGAAATTTTTATGCCTGACCACCAATATGGCGAGCGTTTGGTACATACAAGTCGTATAAAAGTGCATGTGCGCACTGTAGGTCATGCTATGGATAGGATTCCTGCTTATATTCGCAGAGTGATGAAAGATGCTGTTTTTCAAGACTTTGCAGGGCAGATGTGGAAGCCGAAACTCCCGTTTGTATCGCAGGATAAAACCTTTGATTTGGCAAAAATAGGCACGCCTTTTATCTACGAATGTCATGCAGGAATGGCACTCGAACGGGAGGAGGTAGGCACTTGGAAAATGTTTGTATTAAAGGTTTTACCTCGCATAAAGAAGCAAGGCTACAATGTTATACAAATGATGGCTGTGCAGGAACACCCTTATTATGCCTCTTTTGGCTACCATGTTTCCAATTTTTTCGCGCCTTCTTCCCGCTTTGGTACGCCCGAAGATTTGAAGTATTTGGTCAATGAGGCACATATTTTAGGAATCGCTGTGATTATGGATATTGTTCATTCTCACTCGGTTAAGAATACTATGGAGGGCTTGAATGAGTTTGACGGCACAGAAAACCAGTATTTTCATGCAGGTGCGAGAGGCGAACATCCGGCTTGGGATTCCAAATGTTTTGACTATGGCAAAAAAGAAGTTCAAATGTTCTTATTGTCAAATCTTTCTTATTGGTTAAACGAGTATCATATAGATGGTTTTCGCTTTGACGGGGTAACAAGTATGCTTTATTTTCATCATGGTTTGGGCGTAGGTTTTGACGAGTATGAAAAATATTTTGGGGCAGATGTGGACAAAGATGGCATGACATATTTGCGCCTTGCGAATGAATTGGTGCATCAAATTAAGCCTCATGCCATCACGATTGCCGAAGATATGAGCGGGATTCCGGGTACTTGTCGCAGCGTGGAGGAGGGCGGCTTGGGCTTTGACTATCGTTTGGCAATGGGAATCCCCGATTTTTGGATAAAAACAATCAAACACAAGGCAGACGAAGATTGGAGCTTGCAAGAAATTTGGAATACGCTCACAAATCGCCGCTTCAAAGAGGCAAATATCGCTTATACAGAGTCGCATGACCAAGCTCTGGTAGGCGACAAAACCATCGCTTTTTGGCTCATGGACAAGGAAATGTATAGTGGCATGGAGACAAAAGAGCAGAATTTGGTGATAGATAGAGGCATGGCTTTGCACAAAATCATTCGTTTGCTCACGATTTCTTTGGGGGGAGATGCTTATCTCAATTTTATGGGAAATGAGTTTGGGCATCCTGAATGGATAGATTTTCCGCGCGAAGGCAATGATTGGAGTCATAAATATGCGCGCCGTCAATGGTCTTTGGTAGATGATGCGGGCTTAAAATATCATTTTTTGAACGATTTTGACAAAGAAATGATTCGCATAATGAAGGAAAATGAGGTGCTTACAGGCGGTTTTGCAGAGCAATTGTGGGTGGACGAAGAAAATAAAGTGATGGTATATGAGCGAAAAAACCTGATTTTTATCGTCAATTTGCATACTTTTGAGTCGCTGTTTAGCTATCGCGTGCCTGTGCATAAGGCGGGAACTTATACAGCTTTGCTTAATACAGATGCTGCAGCCTTTGGGGGATTTGGGCGAATAGAGGCAGAAACGAGCTATGTGTCGCAGCCGAGCCGCAAGATGGGAAATGTGTTGAGTGTGTATATTCCGAGTCGGACGATGCTGGTGTTAGGGAAATAAGATTGGCATACTTTCCAAAAGTGCGCCAATCTCATACTAACAAAAAACGCAGACTCTCACAAAATCTGTGAAAATCTGCGGCTATTATATCTGCGAAAATCTGCGTGAAACCACAGATTAATGTTCCATTCTGATTC